>JAJZCA010000159.1 GCA_021798735.1 Acidobacteriota bacterium
GCGCGCACCGCTGCAATAGTTTCTTGCCGCGCCCGATCATGAAATCAGCCACTGCAGCTACAGCGTGCGCTTGAACAGCGGTGTTGCAATCAGCAGAGTCGCAATTCCAAATGAAAACAGGAACAATAAGTCCATCCAAATTGCGTCGATGCCTCCATCTTTTAGCAGGACTGCCTTGAAACCGTGCACGGCATACGAGAAAGGATCGACGACGGCAATGGCGCGCAGCCATTTTGGAAATCCTGCGATTGGCGAAATTGCGCCGCTTGGGAAGAATAGTAGCGTGTTCAGAACTCCAAACATCGCACGCGGCACCAGCGGATCTTCAACGCGCACCATCATTAGAAACATCATGCCGTTGAACGCAATCGATGTGGAAACAATCAGAAGCAGCAACAGCAGTGCTGTTACTGGATGAAAGATGGAACCAAGTCCTGCAAGCAACGAGCCAATCACGGTGAGGGAGATGCCGGACATCACCGCCTTCAGAGTTCCGGCCAGGTTCAAGCCCAACACCAATTCAAATTTTGTGATCGGTGTGACCAGGTACCCTTCATGCACTCCCCGCGCCTTGTCGTCGATATACAGCATGCCTCCGCCAATCATGACGGCCACATACATGGCCAGCGAAATGGAACCACCGAGCAGGTACTTCATGTATTCCACATAGGGATACAGTTCCACAATCTCCAGTGCAATTTTTTGCACGACCATGGGTTGGATCACCGGGGCATTCAAAGCGTCGACCAGCGACTGCATCTCCGCTTCAACGCTGCTGCTCGTTATCTGATCGGTGTTGTCCACAACCAGGCCAATTTGCGGGGAATCTCCTGCCAGCGCACGCCGTGAATACTGCGACGGGATAATAACGGCGGCATCCAGTTTTCCGGTTCGTACGTCTTCGCGCGCCTTCTGCTCATCGTTGTACTCGATCGTGGTGAAGGTGCGGATATTCGCGGCAACATCGTTGAAGGCTTCGTGGACCTTCAGCGCCTGGGAGCCGCGGTCGTAATCGACGACACCCACCTTTGCGCCTTGAATCTTGCCGCCCATGGCGTTACCCAGGATGACGAGTTGCACCAGGGGCAATGCCATCGAGACCATCATCAGCGTCGGCGAACGAAAGAACTTTCGCATCTCTCGCTCAACAATTGCCATCATTCTTGTCATGGCTGCATCCCCGGTCGTGGCGGCATCACAAACCCATGCGCCTTCACCTGTTCATCGCGAAGTTGTCGGCCCGTGTAGTGAACAAAAACGTCATCGAGCGTTGTGTTTTGTACGCTCAGAGACTTGAGTGTCCCACCGGTCTGGGTTGCCATCTCTACCAGCTGCGTGGTGGTCAGCGAGCCGTTGGAGGTAAGCAGTCGGTACATTCCTGCGCTCTGCGATTCCACTGAGGTAACTCCCGATAATTGCTTCAGGCGAGCTGGCCATTCCTTGGATTCCTCGGCAAATTGCGCCTCCACAACATTCGTTCCCGGCACGCTGGCTTTCAGCGCCATCGGGGTGTCAAGCGCAACTAGTTTTCCGTGATCGACGATCGCGATGCGGTCGCATAGTCGATCTGCTTCGTCCATATAGTGCGTCGTGATCAGCATGGTCAGGTGGCGCGTATTTTTCAGACGATTCAGCATCTCCCAAACAGCGACGCGAGAGACAGGATCAAGCCCAGTCGTGGGTTCATCGAGGAAGAAGATTCGAGGATTGTGGACCAGGCCTCGCGCTATTTCCAGCCGCCGCCGCATTCCTCCGGAAAGCGTTTTAGTCTGTGCCTCGCGCCATTTCACCAGATCTACCGCTTCCAGCAGGTCGTTGATATTCCGCTCACGCTCAGCCTTCGGAACTTCGTACAACTTGGCATAGATGGAAAGGTTTTCCTGGACCGTAAGATCGATATCGCTGGTCAACGCCTGCGGGATCACTCCGATTGTTCGCCGTACGGCATCGGGCTCGCGCGAGACATCATGACCGGAAACTACGGCGCGGCCGCTGGTCACTGGGGTTAGCGTGGTCATCATGCGGATCAGCGTGCTTTTGCCCGCGCCGTTGGGGCCGAGCAATCCAAAAATTTCTCCGTCATCGACATGGAACGTGATGCCGTCGACCGCAGTGAAATTACCGTAGCGCTTCACAATGTTTTCGACCGAGATGGCTACCCCGGGCTTGTCGGCATTCATCGTTTCACCAGTTTGTCTTTTGGGATATAGACCTCAGCCAGCATTCCCGGTACGTACCGCATGCCGGGATTGTCGATAAGCAGTTTCAGGCGAACGGTCTCAATGTCCCGCTTGCGTCGGCTCACGTCGCGTTGCGTCGCAAAATCCGCTTCCGCCGACTTCGCGATCACCTTGCCCTGAAACGTCGCGCCGCTCGGCATTACGACACGCAGCATGTCGCCCAATTGGACAGAATCCGCTTCCGTTTCCGGCAGGGGCGCATAGACCCAGGTTTGTGTCAGGTCTGTGATGGTGACGATCGGCGCCCCAGCAGCAACCACTTCACCCTGCCTTGCCGCTTTGACGTTTACCTTGCCAGAAATAGGGGCGACAATCTGCGAATATCCCAGTTCCACCTGCGCCTGGTCCAGCAGCGCTTGCGCGTTCTGCATTTGGCTGCGCGTAGCAGCCACCGTTTTTGCCTGCGCCTGCTCTTGAATTGTGTTGGCCTTCGCCAGTTTCAGCGATGCCTCCGCGGCGGCAACGTTGTGCTGTGATGCCTGCACGGCGGCCTGTGCCGCCTGCAGCGAGGTGACATCCTCGTCTCGCGTTTGCTGGCTTACCACGCCTTGTGCCGCCAGCGCGACGGCCCGGGATGTGTCCGCATTTTGGTGCTCCTCCTGTGCTTTGGCCTGCGCCAAGGTGGCCTGCATGGCACGCAGCTGCGCTTCTGCATTGATGACCTGGCTGGAAGTGGCGCCGCCGATCTGGCGTTCGGTGTCGCGGGTCTGCTGCATCAGATATTTCTGGCTCAGTGCTGCTGCCGCAGCTGCATTGCGCGCCGCCTCCAAGTCATCGCTTTGGATGGTTGCGATCAGTTCTCCGGCGTGGACCTCGTCGCCTTCATCGACCGTCAGCTTCGCAATCTGGCCTGGGATTCGCGAACTGACAATGACTTCATTGGCATCCACCGTGCCGATCAACTGCAAGTCTCCGGAGCGGTTCGTCGTAAAGAAATACCATCCCAGCGAAAAGAGGAACAGCGCTCCGAGCAGCATAAAAATCCGGTTGCGAGCGTTCATAAAGTTTTTCTCCGTGCAGGAAAATTTTCAATCCGCGCTTGCACATTCTTCAGCCGCAGCATGGGCATCTCTAGAAGAACGCGATTTGCCAACCTCACTCCGGCGGCGCGATCGGTAAACAAAGCTGTGCCGAGAAACTGCGCCGCAGCCTTGCGTCGCGCCTTCAGCGCCTGCGGGGAGAATGGGTTGAATGGAAGTGCAATTTCCATCATCGGCGCGCTGAGAAAATAAAAAACGTTCGCGCCGAGTATCGAATACATAGCCTGAAGCCAATCCACTTGGCACAGTTCGCCTGTTCGTATTCCTTCCTCCACGGCCTCGCGCAACTTTGCGATCATAGGTTGAAAGGCCGCTTTGAAAAGAATCTGCAGCGACCCGCGCTTGTCGCTGCGGAATCGCACCATTTCCTGCTGCACCAGGCTCTGAAACTGCCGTTGTGTCAGGATGCGATCGAAATGATTCAGTGCAGATCGCAGCAAACGCTCCCCGGCAGAATACTTTGGATCGAACTCCATCATTGCATTCTCCACCACCCTGGTTGCTACCATCTCCACCGCCGCCGCATACAAGCCCTGCTTGCTTTTGAAGTAGTAGTAGAGCAACGCCTTGTTCGCTTTTGCCCTCTCGGCGATGCGATCCGTGCGCGCGCCGGAAAGACCATGGGTGCTGAATTCCTGCACTGCGGCGCGAAGGATTCTTTTCTGCGTCTGGTGGGCGCGTTCGTCGCGCGTTCGGGTTGAGTTCTTCGCTGTCATTGATTAACCGGTTAGTTAACTATAACAGACATTGCCCAGCCGCGTGAATGGGACCACCGGAAGGCCGTCGGATGCATAGTGGCAATCCGACCGCTCTTCAGTCCCCTGCCCGAGCGACACAAATTAGCGCAGTCGCATCCAATTGCCCCACTATCAGCGCATGCTTCTCGATTTTCAGCAACAAGTGGGGAGCCGCGATGTGATTACGATATCGTATGCGGGGGCGCAGGGTGGGAAGGGGTAGATGCATTTAATGCCTTTAACCACTCACAGTGGACAGGTGTAAATACGACCTACCCCAGCGACAGTAAGCAATACCCGCTTGGACAGTTGAATGCGGCAGGGGACGCCTGCATCGGCCAACTGGCAATGAAGTTGGTATTCTAACCAGGTAAAACCGACCTGTGCCCCAGCTACTTGCAATTGGCGTTTTCTTCCATCCAATGAGGAAAACGCCACTTCCTGTAACCGCCGAGCGAAGGACCAATAGCAGATGGTTCGTCGCACTTGTTCCAATTTTGCGGAGGCCCCTTGTGTATCAGCCAGAGACCTATGCTATTGCGCTCTTCTTCATGGTCGTCAGCATGCTTTGCTGGGGATCGTGGGCGAACACGGTCAAGCTATGTCCAACCTACAGGTTTCAGTTGTTCTACTGGGACTACGTCCTCGGGCTGTTGCTTGGCGTTTTAGTTTGGGGATTGACGCTCGGTTCGACGGGCGAAATCGGACAGCGATTTTTAACGGATGTTTTTGGTGCCCCCAGGGTCAGCGTGATCGATGCGATCCTCGGCGGAATTGTTTTCAACATTGCCAACCTGTTGCTGATCGCGGCGATTGAGATTGCCGGGCTGGCCGTCGCCTTTCCTGTGGCCATTGGTCTGGCGCTGATTGTAGGGGCGGTCAGCAGTTATATTCTGTCGCCTGCGGGAGATCCACTGCTGCTGTTCGGCGGAATCGCGCTGGTGGTGGCGGCCATCGTATGCGATGCGCTGGCGTACCGCATGCGCGAGCAGGAACATCGCGCGACGAGCCGGCGCGGGCTGGTGATCAGCCTGATATCCGGCGTGCTGATGGGCAGTTTTTATCCTTTGGTTTCGCACGCGATGAGCCTGCCGCATGCTCCCGGCCCGTACGCCACTTCGTTTTACTTTGTTGTCGGCGCAGCCTTGTGCGCGCTGGTATTCAATGCGATGTTGATGCGCAAACCGCTGGATGGAAAGCCGCCGGTCAGCATGGCTGCGTATTTCCAGGCGCCCTTTCGCTGGCATGCCTGGGGTATCGTCGGCGGTGGCATTTGGTGCACAGGTACGGTCTTCAACTTTGTAGCTTCACGCGCGCATATTGTCGGCCCCGCGGTTTCCTATTCCATTGGCCAGGGGGCAACAATGATCTCCGCGGCATGGGGCGTTTTTGTGTGGAAGGAGTTTGCTGACGCTCCGCATAGATCGAAGAAGTTGCTGGCTCTGATGTTCGTTCTGTTTCTTGTGGGGCTATGTGCCATCGCTTTCGCACCCATCGTTCGAACACACTAGCGACAGCGTGGGGATTGTAGAAATGGACACAGCAAAATCTATGCGGCCCATTGTCGTGGTTGGAAGCATCAATATGGACCTGGTTTCCGCCGCGCCGCGTATCCCGATAGCGGGAGAAACGCTGCTCGGGTCTGGCTTTCATATGCACCCAGGAGGGAAAGGGGCCAACCAGGCCGTCGCCATTGCCCGCCTGGGATATCCCGTGGAAATGATTGGCATGGTGGGAGCCGACCTGTTTGGCGAGCAATTGCGGCTACACCTGCAAAGTGTGGGAGTGGGCGTCGCTGGCGTCGAGACGGTGAAGGGCCCCACGGGAATTGCGGCGATCACCGTCGCGTCGAGCGGGGAGAACTGTATTGTTGTCACGCCGGGCGCCAATGCCGCCGTATCGCCGGAATATGTCGAGCAGCATCGATCTCTGATTCGTAGCGCAGGCATGGTCCTGGCGCAGTTGGAGATTCCCGTCGAGTCGGTTGAACGACTGGCAGAGATTTGCGCGGAAACTGATGTTCCACTCATGTTGGATCCGGCGCCAGCGCGGGCACTTTCGTCCAGACTTTTGCAGCGTGTTCGATGGATCACACCCAATGAGACGGAAGCTGAATTTTACTCGAATCGGGGTAGCGCACAGCAATCCGTGGACGATCATGGGTCCAATGGGCCAGGCACTGCGGCCTTGCAGCAAACGGCACGTGCTGTTTTGGCACGGGGTCCGCGGAACGTAATTTTGAAGCTGGGTGCACGCGGCGCCTACATTGTTTCGGACGGTATCGAGCAGCAGGTTACCGCACCGTCTGTCGACGTGGTCGATACGACAGCGGCCGGCGATGCGTTGAACGGAGCCTTTGCAGTGGCCATCATGTCAGGGAGAATTCCATTGCAAAGTCTACAGTTTGCGGTGGCGGCCGCATCCATTTCTGTCACGCGATCAGGCGCGCAGCCGTCGATGCCGACGATGGCTGAAGTTTCAAGCGTGCTCGAGCATTAACAGTAGCTCGATCGCTATTTTTGGAGACTGCATGAATCGGAAACGCACTGAAGCATTTTCTCTAGCGGTGGTGCTGCTTGCTACCGCAATGCTGTCTGCTCTCGGAGCAGCACAAGATTCGAGGTACAGGCCTATCAGGGAGCAGATACCTGTCCCGGATTGCTTGACCCTCAGCGACGCGCACGAGCTCGCGCTCGACGGCAAATATCGTCCGTGCCCTGCAAGCACGCATGGAGCATGGCTGAAGGATATAACGCATTGGCGCACGGAACGCCGCATTCGAATCGGCTACGATGGCGCGCGCTACAGCATGCCCGCGTTGCAGTGGACACAGTCCAGCTTCGTTCAGCCGCAAATGATGGTGCAGGACCGGTATTTCTACGATCCCGTCCCCGGCAAGTACACGGTCGACAGATATCTGGACGATCTTGAAAAGCGATACGGCGGAATCGATGCGGTACTGGTCTGGTCCACCTACCCAAACATGGGAATCGACGATCGGAATCAGCAAGACATGGTGCGTTCCATGCCGGGCGGTGTGGCCGGCGTGCAACAGATGGTCGCGGACTTCCATCGTCGCGGCGTGCGCGTATTGTTCCCAATGATGATGTGGGATCAGGGAACGCGCGATCCGGGAATGCCCTGGCCACAGGCGATCGCGGAATTCATGAAGCAGATGAATGCAGACGGCATCAATGGTGACACGCAGGATGGCGTGCCGCTGGCGTTCTCATTGGCGGCGGATAAGGTGGGCCATCCGCTGGCGTTTGAGCCGGAGGGGCAGCCTTCCGATGAAGCGCTGGCATGGAACGTGATGACGTGGGGTCAATATCAATTTCCATTCGCACCGGAGGTGGATCGGTTCAAGTGGCTGGAGGCTCGCCACATGGTCAACATTTCTCACCGCTGGAACCGCAATAAGACAGATGATCTTCAATTCGCATTCTTCAATGGCATCGGCTGGGAAAGCTGGGAAAACATCTGGGGCATCTGGAACGGGATGACTCCGCGGGATGGAGAAGCCACGCGCCGGATGGCCACGATGGAACGTGGCGTGGCTCCATTTCTTGTGAGTCCGGGGTGGGAACCGATGTACCCCACCACGTTCTACGGAATTTTCGCCAGTCGTTGGCCGCTGGAAAACAAGACGGTGTGGACCCTGGTGAATCGCAATGAATACGACGTGTCCGGAAGGCAGATGACCGTTCCTGCGAAGGAGGGAATGCACTACTACGACCTGTACCACGGGGCAGAGCTGAAGCCCGACCGCGAAGATGGCAACGACGTACTGTCGTTCTCGATCGAGGCGCACGGCTTTGGCGCAGTGTTGGCAACGTTGGGCGCGGCAGACGCCGCGACACACAAACTGATGACAACGATGAAGGCCATGACGGCGACACCGCTGTCCAGTTATTCCGCGAAATGGAAGACGCTGCCGCAACAGATGGTTGAAATTTCAGCGACCAAGCCGGCAGCCAGTGCGCCGGAAGGCATGGTGCAGATTCCCGCAGCCAACTTTGTCTTCAAAGTTCGCGGCATTGAGATCGAAGGCGGCAACGA
>JAJZCA010000160.1 GCA_021798735.1 Acidobacteriota bacterium
CAAAATCTTTCCCCCTGGCACCGCGAATGTTGCAGCTAGAATCGCGTCTTTGCTGAAAAATCCGGCAAATGGAAACAGTCCGCTGATGGCGAAGACGGCGGCTGTCATGGTCCAGAACGTGACCGGCAGTTTCTTTCGTAGACCGCCCATATTTCGCATGTCCTGCTCACCGCCCAGGGCGTGGATGACGCTACCGGCAGCGAGGAATAGCAGGGCCTTGAAGAAGGCGTGCGTGACCAGGTGAAAAATTCCCATGGAGTACGCGGCGACACCGCAGGCCAGAAACATATATCCGAGCTGCGAAATCGTGGAGTAGGCCAGTACGCGTTTGATATCCGTTTGCAGGATGCCGATGGTTGCCGCAAAGAACGCGGTTGCCGCGCCAATGATGGCGACGAATGTCAGCGCCAGCGGTGAGCGTCCGAAGAGGACATGCGCGCGCGCCAGCATGTAGACACCCGCAGTGACCATGGTAGCGGCATGAATCAGCGCGGAGACTGGGGTGGGACCTTCCATCGCATCCGGCAACCAGACGTACAGAGGAATTTGCGCGGACTTGCCGGTTGCGCCGAGAAGCAGCAGCAGTGCGATGGCTGTCAGAAAACCGCCATGCAATTCAGGATGGGCGGAGATATTCGCAAACACCTGCTGAAAACTGAGCGTGCCGAAGTGGGCGATGATCAAAAACATTGCAATCAGAAAGCCGAAGTCGCCGATCCTGTTGACGATGAACGCTTTTTTGCCGGCATTCGCTGCGGAATCCTTCGTGTAGTAAAAGCCGATCAGCAAGTAGGAGACGAGGCCGACGCCTTCCCATCCAACAAACATCAGCAGAAAATTTGCCGCCAGCACCAGCGTCAGCATAAAGAACAAAAACAGGTTCATGTAGCTGAAGAAGCGCCAGTAACCCTCCTCCGCGGCCATGTAGCCGACGGAGTAAAGGTGAATTACCAGACCGACGCCGGTGACGACCAGCAGCATGACCAGCGTCAGTTGATCCAACAGGAAGGAGAAGTTGGCATGAAAGCCTGTGACCGCAATCCATGGAGTCGCAAAGCTTTCGAGACAGGGCAGCGCCATTCCTTGATGCACGCGAGCCACAATCCACAGAACCTGTACGAACGCCGCGGCAGGGAAGAGCAGTGCGACCGCCGAGACGATCGCCTTGGGCAGACGCCTGCCGAGAACCCCGTTGATTGCGAAGCCCGCCAGCGGGAACAGCGGCAGCAGCCAAAGATATAAAGAAGGTGTCATAGTTTCATCAAGTCAATCTGGTCGACATTCAACGTATTTCGCGAGCGGAACAGCGAGATGATAATCGCGAGACCGACAGCCGCTTCCGCAGCGGCGACGACCATGACGAAGAACACAAAAATCTGACCGCTAACCTGGTGCCAGTGGTTGGCGAAGGTCACAAACGCCAGGTTGACTGCATTCAGCATCAGTTCAATCGACATAAAAATCGTAATGATGTTGCGCTTAATCAGAAAGCCGCAGACGCCGATGCAGAAAAGCGCAGCACTCAGGACCAAATACCAGACAATGGGAACCGTCATCTCAGTGCTCCTTCCGCGCCAGCACAACAGCGCCGAGAATTGCGACCAGAATCAGTACGGACGTGACCTCAAACGGTAGCAGAAGGTCGCGGAACAATACTCGGCTTAAGTCGCCGGTCGTGACCAGGAAAGAGCCGAGCCGGGTTCCTCCAAAACTCAATCGCAGCGTGATAAATGTGCCGGCCAGCACGGCAAACAGCGCCAATACGCCGGGAATACCTGCCAGATACGCAGCGCGACTGCCATGGGTACGTTCCTCTTCGCCGGCGTTCAGCAACATGATGACGAAAACAAATAACACCATGATTGCGCCCGAATAAACGATGATTTGCGCCAGCGCCAGAAATTCCGCTCCCAGCAGGAGATAGAGGACGGAGAGCGAAGACATGACCACGATCAGCGACAAGGCGCTGTTGATGGGGTGCCGCTGAAGCAACAGGTTCAGCGCGCCGCCGAGACAAAGAAGTGCGAAGAGTATGAAAACCGCTACATTCATCGTGGTCGACTTTCAACAGGTACGACTGCATCGTTAGCCATGGAAGGCCAGCACCAGACTGGTTGCCATCACATTCACGATGGCAATCGGCAATAAAAACTTCCAGCCAAAACCCATCAGCTGGTCATAACGGAAACGCGGCAATGTGCCGCGCACCCAGACGTAAAGAAACAGGAAACTGAATACTTTCAGGACAAACCAGAATACCGGAAGCAGTGCCTGTACTAGCGGGCCGCCAAAGGCCGGGAACAGGCTGCCGAAGGGGCTCGACCACCCGCCGAGGAAGAGCACGGTGGCGACACAGCCGACAGTAATCATGTTGGCGTATTCAGCCATAAAGAACATGGCAAACTTCATTGAGCTGTATTCGGTGTGGTAGCCGGCCGTCAGTTCACTCTCCGCTTCGGGAAGATCGAAGGGGGTACGGTTGGTTTCTGCAAAGGCAGCGCACAGATAAATGAAGAAGGCGACAATTTGTAGCCCGCCGAAGATATTCCACGATAGGATTCCGTGGGTATTTTGCAGGTTGACGATGTCGCGCAGCCTCAACGACCCGGTGCGCAATACGACTCCAATGACAGACAGGCCCAGCGCAAGCTCATAGCTGACCATTTGCGCCGAGGAGCGCAATGAGCCGAGCAGGGAGTATTTATTGTTCGACGACCAGCCCGACAGGGCGATTCCATAGATGCCGACGGAGGTGACGCCGAGGATCACCAGCAATCCAATGTTGAGATCGGCGATCTGAAACATGTCGACACCGTGCCAGCGAATATTTTCGCCGAACGGTATCACGCCGATAGAGATCAACGCACAAGACAACGCAATGATCGGCGCCAAAATAAACAGCGGACGGAACACCGCGGTGGGCATCAAATCTTCTTTCAGGAAGAGCTTCAGACCATCGGCCAGCGGCTGCAACAAGCCGAAGGGGCCGACGCGCGAAGGGCCCCAGCGGTTCTGGATGCGACCCACAAGTTTCCGCTCCAGAAGTACCGTATAGGCCACCGCCATCAAAAATATGACAGTCACCACGGCCACTTTCAGCAGATTTAACAAAATAAAGATAAGAATATTCACGTGCGTGTCGTTTCCACTTTCAACCTCGTTGCTTCAGTCGGCGGCGACCATGTTCTTCTTCGCCTGGAAAACTTCCACTTCATTCAGTTTCTCGCTGTAATCGCCCAACGTTCCGGAGGTAAAGAGAGTGTCCCCGAAAGGCATCACGCCATCCGGCCGGTCGGCCCATTGTGAAATTTTCATTAGACTGTTGCCGTTCGGCTCCACATGTTGGCTTGCGCCGGTCAGTAGATCCATTCGATCGAAATCGTAGCCCGGAACCAGTCGCTGAATTTCATCGAGGATTGCATTCGGGTCAAATGGACTCAGCTTGGGCTCAAGATTGTGCGCCGCCAGCCAGATTCCGTGCCGGTCGGCTTCGCCCGATTGCACTCCGCGGGACTGGCCCATGTCTGCGCGGACGCCTTTGCCGAAGGGAACCAGCGCGCGCACGTCTTCTCCCATGGTGTCGGCAATGCGAACGATCAATTCCAGATCAGAGCGGACGCCGGCGCGGTCCGCAGCCTTCTTGACTAGTTGTACATCGCCAAACGTATTGGTGACGGTGCCGAATTTCTCGTACAGGTTCGCCGTCGGCAGGATGACGTCGGCCAGTTTCGCAGTCGCCGTCATAAACATGTCTTGTACAACAACGAATGTATTACGCAAGGCCTCTGCAGCAATGCCGAGTCGCTCGACTGGATCGTCTCCGACAACGTAGAGGGCTGCAAGTCGATTCTGTCCGGCTGCTTCGAACATTTGGGAAAGATCGAGCCCAGGTTGCCGGGGAAGGCGCGCGCCATACTCCCCGCGCTGGCTACTATCTCCCTCGACGGGCTGATAGCCAGGAAGCAGATCGGGATAGAGGCCCATATCGGCGGCACCGCGCGAGTTGACGGTATCGCCCAGGCAGGCAAACTTTGTGTCGGGCAGAGACAGGCCGAACTTCACCAGCGCCTCGATGGCGGGGCCGCGCAGTTCCGAGCCGAAAACAATGAGCAGACTTGGTTCGTTGCGGAGAGCCTCTCGGAGGGTGAGCGCTTGTTCGCCAAAGGAGAAAGAGTCGTCGCCGCCAAGAAATCGCGCGAAATCGCCGTATGCATCCGCGGGAATTTGTACGAAAGATTTTGCCTGACGCCGCAATTTGATGTCGCGATGATTCGCAAGATAGATGCGCGCGCTATTGTGCCGAACATTGGTGCGCAGGTTCCACGCAAGCAGCGGATGTTGCTCTGTCGGATCATTCCCAAGGACGAAGATCGCCGGAGCGGAAGCGGTGTCGGCGACACTGGCCATGCGATGTTTCTGCTCTGCCAGTGCCCTAATGAAGGTGACATAGTCCACCGTGCGATGGTGGTCGATATTATTGGTTCCGAAGGCGCTGCGCGCGACTTTCTGCAGCAGGTAGGTTTCCTCGTTTGTAATGCGTGTCGAGCCGATCACGCCGATGCTTGCGCCGCCACGCTGGTCACGCGCTGCACGAAATTTCTGCGAGACAACTTTGATCGCATCTTCCCAGGTGACGGGGGCAAACTCGCCGTTCGATTGGCGAACCAGCGGTTGCGTCAGCCGTTCAGAGGAATTCGCGAAGTCAAATGCGTAGCGGCCCTTCACGCAGAGAAATTCGCCGTTCAAGCCGCTCTTATCGCGATTGTCGCCGCGAACAATCTGCATGCCGTCGTCGCTGCGGCGGACTCCCAATGTGGTTTTGCAGCCATCGCCGCAATGGGTGCAGATGGTGCCGACGTGCGTCATCTCCCATGGCCGGGTTTTATAGCGATACGTGTCGGAGGTGAGCGCTCCGACCGGGCAGATGTCGATGCACATGCCGCACTGTTCGCAGTCCAATTGCGTCTGGTCATTCGGCGCAATCACGGAGCCGGAATTGCGCTGCTGAATGCCCAGCGCGGCGACATCCATGCCTTCATTGCAGACGCGGACGCAGCGGTAGCAGAGAATGCAGCGCGGACGATCGAAGAAAACGACCGGGGACCACTGCTGCTCCTCGCGATGGTTCTTGATTTCGACGAACTGCGAGCCGCCTGCGCCGTACTTGAAGGTCATGTCCTGCAGTTCACACTCGCCGCCGGCGTCGCACACCGGGCAGTCAAGCGGGTGATTGGCAAGCACCAACTCCAGCATGGCTTTGCGCGCCTGCTTGATCTCGTCTGTCTCGGTCGCAACGATCATGCCTTCAGCGATCGGGGTGGTACAGGCGGTTTGCAGCTTCGGCATTTTTTCAATGCGCACCAGGCACATGCGGCACGCCGCCTGCAACGACAGGCCAGGGTAATAACAGAAGGCAGGGATCTCGATGCCAACCTTGCGGCAAGCCTCCAGCAGCAGCGTTCCCGCAGGAGCTGTGATTGTCTTGCCGTCGACCGTGAGTGTTACATCAGCCATACTTTTGAACTTTCCTGGACGTCGTAACTTCAGGCGGAGAAAGAAATTTCTACCACTTCCGCTGTAGACGTCGGTTCTGGGACGATTTCGCCGTGCTCTCGCATGACCTGAATGTGTGCTTCGATGCCTTCGCGAATCAGCTTTTTTGTATCGTCAAGAGTTTTGGCGACGACGCCTAGTCCTGGCAGATCGGGCACATACGCGCCATAGCCCGTGGTCGACTTCTCGCAAATCACCGTGTATTTCATTCCTGCCTCCACTGCTTCAGACCGGCCTGTTTCAGCATGGTGTTCAGTGTTCCCCTTGGTATATCGTCGTTACCTTGACCCGCCACAGTTACAGTTCATGGTTTCGCTGGATAGTGGTAGTGTTCGTGGCTTCCAGTCGTTCTCACATGCTTCGAGCCATCCTTTTCGATCATACGAATAAAATCCCGGTAGTTCACGCAAGGACCAGTTCTTGTTGCTTCGCATACGGGCAGGGTTTGCCGTTTAAGTGATCTTCAAATTCCTGGCGAAACTTTTTCACGAATGCGATGGTCGGCATGGCCGCGGCATCGCCCAACGGGCAGAAAGTGCGGCCGAGCATGTTTTCCGCCAAGTAGCGGATATTGTCGATGTCCTTGGCTTCGCCGCCCCCCGCATGAAAACGCGTCAGCGTCTTCTTCAACCAGTCCGTTCCTTCGCGGCAGGGAATGCACCAGCCGCAGCTTTCGTGCTGGTAGAACTGAATCGTGCGCAGCGCAAACTCCACGATGCAGACGGTGTCGTCCAGCACCACCACGCCGCCGGAGCCCAACATGCTGCCCGCTTTGCCCACCTGGTCGAAATCCATGCCAATGTCGATTTCGCTCGGCAACAGGACCGGCGTCGAAGAGCCACCCGGGACGACGGCCTTGAGTTGGCGACCGCCGCGAATGCCGCCGGCAACTTCGTAAATCATTTTTTTCAGGTTGTAGCCCATGGGCAGTTCGTACACGCCGGGGCGCTCGGCATGTCCGCTGATGCAGAACAAACGCGTACCGCCGTTACGCTCGGAACCAATCCTTGCATACGCTTCTCCGCCCATATTCAGAATGTGCGGCACCGAGGCAATGGTCTCCGCATTGTTGATCACCGTCGGACCGCCATATAGCCCGACAACAGCAGGGAATGGCGGCCGGATGCGCGGAACGCCGCGCTTGCCTTCGAGCGACTCCATCAGCGCGGACTCTTCGCCGACTTCATAAGCGCCGGCTCCGGTCTGCGAAATGATCTCAAAGTCGAAGCTGGAGCCGAAGATCCCTTTTCCAAGAAAGCCCTTGGCATAGGCATCGGCAATCGCCTTTTCCATGATGGTGAGCAGGTATCGATACTCGCCGCGCAGATAAATAAAGCCTGTTTTTGCTCCGACAGCCAAACCGGCGATGATGCAACCTTCAATGACGGAGTGGGGATCGTGGAGGAAAATCAGGTGATCTTTGCAGGTGCCAGGCTCACTTTCATCGCCGTTGACCAGTACGTATTTCGGTTTCTCCGATTGCTTGGGAACGAACGACCACTTCATGCCCGTCGGAAATCCCGCGCCGCCGCGGCCGCGCAGATTGGAAGCCTTCATCTGAGCGATGATCCAATCCGGCCCCTGTTCTATGGCCTGGCGGACAGCCTTGTATCCGTCCAGTTCGATATAGCGGTCAATATTGGTTGCGTCCTGACCGAATCTGCGGCTGACAACCTTCACTTCATCGGGATGGGAAACGAGTTTGGGCATTGTTCTTATTGGCCCGCCTTGCTGCGATATTGGTCCAGCACTGCGTCCATGGCTTCGGGCGTCAGTTCCTCATGAAAGTCGTAGTTCACCTGGACTGCTGGCGCCCAACTGCAGGCTCCGATGCACTCGACTTCTTCCAGGGAAAACATGCCATCGGGCGTGGTCTCTTTATGCGCGATGCCAAGACGCTTCTTGCAATGCGTAAGGATTTCCTTGCCGCCGCGCAACATACAACTAATATTGGTACAGACCTGCACGTTGTATTTTCCAATGGGCCGGGTGCGCAGCATGGAGTAGTAGGTCAGAACGTTGCGCACATCCAGCACGGTGAGTTCGAGGCGCTGGGCAATTTCCGCAATGGCCGCGTCGGACACGTAGCCAATCTCATCTTGCGCGTACAGCAGCATCGGAATCAGCGCGGAGCGACGTCGCGGATAGAGCGTCACCAGCTTGTCAAATCGTGCGGCAAGTTCAGGAGAAAAAATCGTGCTGCCGGGTTTTGGATTCTCGAGGATCGTCGTCAGGCTCATGCTTGCACCTTGTGCAGCAAATACTCGACGGCTGCTTCCACTTCCAGGGCATGCTCGACACCCTCAAAGCGAATCAAACCGTCTTCTGTGAAGAAAAATGTTGCATATTCGTCGCCAATCTCCCCATTTTCCGGGCGAAACTCGGTGGTACCGATGCCGGAAGCATTGGGTCCGACAAGACTCAACTTACCGCACGGGCCCAGCACGTCCAGCCGAGCGTTGGACCCGGAATGTAGGCGTATCGAATGAGCGGGCGCGGCGATGGAATGCATGGCCACGTG
>JAJZCA010000161.1 GCA_021798735.1 Acidobacteriota bacterium
GCGCGTCTTCGGCCAGAAGAGAACGGGCAACAGCAGAAGAAGAATCAGACATGCTGCAAGAAAATAGAGCGATCGTCCCAGTGTTCTGGAAAAGGGTTTGGACTCAGGCGAAGCGTTCACTCTTTCAGTTGTATCAAAGGCGGGAAACTCCCTGGCTCAGATCTCCAGGATTACCGGCATGATCAGTGGACGACGGCTGGTATTTTTCTGGATATAGCGTTTCAGGTCCTGGCGGATTTTTTCCTTGATGACGCCGTAGTCGGCCTTCTCTTCCGCGCTGGATGCATCGAGTGTTGCACCAACCACCTGGCGGGCCTGTTCAATTAACGCTTCTTCTCCGGCGGCAAAGCCGCGGGTCACGATCTCCGGCATACTTTCGACGCGTCCAGTCGTCTGATTGATGGCGAGAATAGGAAGTACGATTCCGCCTTCGCTTAAATGACGCCGATCGCGCATCACCACATCTTCCACCACCCCGGCCGTTGAACCGGCATCGATGCAAACCCGGCCAACCGCTACTTTGCCGTGTTTTCGCGCAGAGTCTTTGGTCAACTCCAGCACATCGCCGTTTTCCAGCAGCATGATTTTTTCCACCACCCCCAGTTCCGCCGCCAACTCCGCGTGCAGCTTCAGGTGACGATAATCGCCGTGCAAGGGAACAAAAAACTTCGGCTTTAGCAGATGCAGCAGCAACCGCAACTCATCCTGGCTGGCGTGTCCGCTCACGTGGATCAAACCGTTGGTGCCGTCGTCGTAGATGACGTGCGCATCGCGGCGGTACAAATGGTCGATCATGCGGAAGATGCTTTTCTCGTTGCCGGGAATCACGCGCGAACTCAGGATCACGGTATCGCCCGGCTCAATCTTCACCTGCCGATGATTATCGACTGCGGCGCGCGTCAGCGCGGACATGGGTTCGCCCTGGGTGCCGCTGATGAAAACGCAAACTTTTTCGGGCGCGTAATCCTTGATCTGCCCGGCGGCAATCAACTGCGAATCCGATATGTCCAGATAGTTGAAATCCTGTGCGATCTCAACAGAGTTCTGCATCGACCGACCGACAATGGCAATTTTTCGACCGTGCGCCACGGCTAGATCGGTGGCGATGCGCAGGCGATGGATCGAGGACGAAAAGCAACTGAAGAATAGTCGCTGCTTGGTGCGCGCAAACACTTCATCCAGCGCCGGACGAACCGCGCGCTCGCTGGGGGTGTGGCCGTGTCGATCGACATTGGTGGAATCCTGTAAAAAAGCCAGCACGCCGCGTTTTCCATATTCGGCGAAGGCGTGCAGGTTGAAGGGCTGGCCATCCGGCGGCGTCAGGTCGATTTTAAAGTCGCCCGAATGGATGACCACTCCGGCCGGCGTTTCAATCGCCAGCGCGACGCAATCGACCAAACTATGCGTGACGCGGATTGGCGTGATTTTGAAGATGCCCAGGGAAAACATTTCGCCTGGAATCATCTCAATCAGTTCGGCATCGTCGAGCAGTCCGTGCTCTTCCAGCTTGCCCTCAACATAGGCCAGGGTAAACTCTGTGCCGTACACCGGCACGCGGAGTTCGGACAAAATCCACGGCAGGCCGCCGATGTGGTCCTCATGTCCATGCGTCAGCACAATGCCGCGCACGCGCTCGCGGTTCTCAATCAGATAGGTGATGTCGGGCACAACAACGTCGACACCGAGCAGCTCTTCGTCGGGAAACATCAGACCCGCGTCGATGACGAAGATATCTTCTTGCCAGCGAATTGCCATGCAATTTTTGCCGAATTCGCCGAGGCCGCCTAGAGGAATAATCTGTAACTTGCCGTCAATCATAGGAAATTCGATGCTAGCACGTTATCGAGATGCATTTCATGCTGCCGGTGCCGGGTGACCCGGGTCTCGATTTTGAGACCTGGATCTCTGACACTAGCGCAGTAGGTCTTCCAGCTCCAGAGAGAGTTCGGTCTTCTGGTCGCGATACTTCACTATCACGGGGGTGTAGAGGCTCAGCCCCCACTCCGCTGCCTTGCCGCGAGAGATGGCGCGCGCCCCTGCAACGACCACTGCGTCCTCCGGAATCACCAGAGGGCCGTCCTGAGCGGCCCGCAGTATTTCTCCACGCACAATGTCATACACGGGGGTTGAGCGCGTCAGAATGACGCCAGCGCCCAGCACGGCTCGCTTCCGTACAAGCGTGCCTTCATAGACGCCGCAATTGCCGCCGACCAGGACTCCGTCCTCCAGGATCACCGGGCTTGCGTTCACCGGCTCCAGCACGCCGCCAATTTGCGCCGCCGCGCTGATATGGACGTTCCGCCCGATCTGCACGCAGGAGCCGACCAGCGCGTGCGAGTCGATCATCGTTCCTTCATCCACATACGCGCCCACGTTCACATACATCGGCGGCATACAGACGACTCCCGGCGCCAGGTACGCGCCGCTGCGGACGGAGGAGCCCCCGGGAACAACACGAACTTTGTCGCTGATGGTGAAACGCCGTGCCGGATAAGTGTGTTTATCGACGAATGAAAAATCCGCTCCGCTTTCAACCAATTGTCCAAGACGAAATCCCAGCAGAATGCCGCGTTTCACCCAGGCATTCACTCGCCAGCCACAGGACTCGGTGGCATCGGGCTCGGCGGCGCGGATGGATCCATTGGTCAGCGCATCGCGAAGTTCGAAAAATGCCGCCTCGCTTGCAGCAGGATCGGCAGTTTGCGCGCCCTGTTGAAAGGCCGATTCAATACGGGAAGCAAGCGAGGTTTGAGACACAGATCGACGTCCTCTGTTTCAGTTTTTTCTGAATAGCGGTGACCGTTTTGAGCGATCGACTAGCTGTGTGTGCTTCGGGCCGCAGCCAGATGATCCTCAGGCTGCTTTCCCGCAGACACAGTCTCCAGCAATCCAAGCTCACTCGCCAACCGTTCCAGGTGGGCGCGAGTCTTCGGCATAACCGGCATCATCGGTAGGCGATACTGCTCCTGAATGCGCCCCATCAGGGCCAGAACGCACTTGACCGGCTGCGGATTCGGTTCAATAAAGTTGCCGGTGATCAGCGGATAGTACTTGCGGTACAACTCCCGCGCCAGCGTCCAGTCATGGTTGAGCGCCGCGTCTGTCATGCGTGTCATCTGTGCGGGGATCGCATTTGCCGCCACTGAAATGACGCCTACCCCGCCGACGGAAAGGATGGGCAGCGCCAGATTGTCGTCGCCTGCAAACACCTTGAAGTGATCGGGCACAGCATGCACCACTTCCGTAATCTGCTGCAGATTGCCGCTGGATTCCTTGATGCCGACCACGTTGGGAATTTCCGCCAGACGGGCCGTCGTCTCTGGCAGCAGATTGATTCCGGTGCGACTGGGGATGTTGTAGAGCAGCACCTGTAGATGGGTATTCTCCGCAATGGCACGGAAATGCAGGTACTGGCCTTCCTGTGTCGGTTTGGTGTAATACGGATTGGCTGTTAGCACGCCGTCGACGCCGGGGATTGCCTGCAATTTCTTGACGCGCGCGATCGCCTGCTGAGACGTGTTGTGGCTGCAACCGACGAAAATTGGCACGCGACCTTCGGCTGCCTCGACAACCACGCTCACAAGCCGCAGCCATTCCGATTCCAACAGGGCGCAGGCTTCCCCCGTGGACCCAGTGGGAACCAGAAAATGGATACCACTTTCAATTTGCCAGCGAACCAGGCTTTGCAGTGCATGCCAATCCACATCGCCGTTTGCAAGAAACGGCGTTACCAGCGCGGTACCGCATCCAGATAGCTCCATGTTTGCAGTCTACAACTTAAGATGGAAACAGATACATGGTCCAGAGAAAATCGCTGTGAATAACTGGGGCGTTGCTCACTGCTTGGGCTGAGCGAAGGCAGCCGCTAGGCAAGAATTTGCGGGAAGACATCCTGAAAGTCATAGCAACCGGTGCGCGTGGCCAGCCACTCCGCGCCGAGCACCGCGCCATAGGCGAAGCTGCGCCGCGACAGAGCTTGATGCTCCACCACAATGCGCTCATTGTCAGAGCTGACCTCCAACCGATGGGTTCCGATTGCGGCCTTCACCCGATGCGCGTTGATAGTGGCAGAAGCCCCATACGACGTGGCCGAAAGAACTTTCTGCAATGTCAGCGCGGTACCGGATGGGGAGTCCAATTTTTCGGTGTGGTGAGTTTCATCGATCTTGAACTGATATCCGGCCGCCTGGTTGCCGAGCAGTTTCGCCATTTGATACAGCAACTGAACGCCGAAAGAAAAATTGGTTGAGTACAGCAGCCCGGCGTTTTTGCGCGCAGCAAGATCTTGCATGTCTTCCAGATGCTGGTACCAACCGGTCGTGCCCACAACCACCTTGGCCCCGTTGGCCAGGCAGGCGCGCAGGTTCTGTACAACAGCCTGAGGCGTGGTGAAATCGATGATCACGTCGAAAGAAGCGAGGCTGGGGGCAGTGAGGGAACCAGCGTCCTGATTTTCCCTCTGTTCAAGGGTTTGCACGCTATGACTGCGTTCTCGCGCAATCTCGGTGACAACGCTTCCGGTTTTCCCCTGACCGATGATCAGCATGCGCATGGCGACCTAGCTCCTTTTCGCGGCAACTGAGGCTTCAGTGGGAACATCCGCCAAAGGCTTCCGCGCGGCGACATCGAAAATCTCCGGATCGGGGTCCTGGAAGAAGTGCTGGTGAAGCGATCGGACCGCTTCTTCCACGTCGTCTTCCTCGATCATAAAACTCATGTTGATTTCCGACGCACCCTGAGAGATCATTCGGACGTTAACGTGACGAATCGCGGAAAACACCTGCGCCGCAATTCCGCGCTGGCCTCGAATGTTCTCGCCGACCATGCAGATCAGGGCCTTGCGGCCTTCATACTTTACGTCCGCCAGTTGGCTCAGGTCTGCTGCAATTGCAGCCAGGCGATCGTTCGAGTCCACCGTAAGGGACACACTCACCTCAGAGGTCGAGACCATGTCGACCGCGCATTTATGTTTGTTAAACACATCGAAGATGGCTTTCAGATAACCGTGCGTCATTAACATGCGACTGGCCACCACGTCGATGATGGTGAGTTTCCGTTTGATTGCGATCGATTTAAACGGCGTGCGCGAATGCCTGGCGATTGCGGTGATCTGCGTACCTTGATTGCTTGGGTCTTTTGAATTCAGCACCCAAACAGGGATATTTTTTTGGACCGCGGGCAAAATTGTCGCCGGATGCAGGACCTTGGCCCCAAAATAAGCAAGCTCGGCCGCTTCTTCAAAGCTGATGGTCTTGACCCGCAGCGCGTCGGGACACACACGCGGATCGGTGGTCATAATGCCGTTGACGTCGGTCCATATTTCAATCGCATGTGCGTTCAGTCCGCGACCGATCAACGCTCCCGTAAAGTCTGACCCTCCCCGACCCAGCGTCGTCGTCACACCTTTTTCTGTGGCGCCGATAAAGCCACCCAACACGGGAACATGGCCCTTTTCCAGCAATGGCAGTACATGCTGTCGTAGTTGGTGCTCAATTTTTTCTTCCAGGGGTGTTGCTTTGCCGTGGTCGCTGTTCGTCACGATGCATGTGCGTGCGTCGACATGGATTCCGTTCAGGCTCGTTTGCGAGTAGAGTTCTCCGATCATCCGGCTGGACAATCGCTCGCCGTAGGAGGCAACCAGGTCGGTCGTGCGTGGCGTCAACTCCTGCACCGCGGCCAGACCACGTAACAAATCGTCGAGCGCCTGGAATTGCTCCTCCATCCACATGTGGGTAGAGGCGACGGAAGCTCCCGTCAACAGCGCCGACGCAGCATCGAGGTGACGATTGCGCAGGCGAGAGCTGATGGCGAGCGCACCGGTGCGATCTCCGCGTTCTGCGGCAGAAGCGGCGGCCAATAGTTGATCCGTCACCTTGGCCATCGCGCTGACCACCACCACGGGAGTGAGCCCGCGAGCGCGACGGCCCTCCACAATTTCAGCGGTGCGTGCAATCGAGGCCGCGTTCTCCACCGAAGTACCACCGAATTTCATGACCACGATCTTCATCTTGCCGCTCATGAGTTCGATCCGGAAGGCAACAGTTTGCCTTGCGACGCAAGCAATTCCGCATTCAACAGCGCTGCACCCGCAGCTCCGCGAATCGTGTTATGCGAGAGCACGGTGAACTTCCAGTCCAGCAGAGAACAGGGGCGCAACCGGCCGACCGTGGCTGTCATTCCGCGTCCGCGCATGCGGTCCAGTCGAGGTTGAGGACGATCCTCCGCCGCATTGTACTCCACCGGTTGCGTCGGCGCGGTGGGAAGATTCATCCCCTGCAAAGGCTGAAAATCACGCCACGCAGCCAGAATTTCTTCGCGGCTCGGCTTGCTGGCGAGCTCAATACTGACGCTTTCGGTGTGGCCATCTTCCACCGCCACACGATTGCAATGCGCGCTCACCTTTGCGTCCAGTAACGTGACCGTGGAATTTTCCAGCTTTCCAAGCAGCCGTCGCGTCTCGGCTTCCAGCTTTTCTTCTTCATTCCGGATGAAGGGAACTACGTTGCCCAAAATGTCGAGCGAAGGCACGCCCGGATATCCAGCGCCGCTGATCGCCTGCATAGTGCTGACAAACACAGAGCGAAGACCGAAACGCTCCGCCAGCGGCTTCAACGCCATCACCAGCCCGATGGCGGAACAGTTAGGGTTGGTCACAATATAGCCGCGCTTCCGGCTGTCTGTTTGCGAACTATTCCACTTCTGCTGCGGAATCAGCGTCAGATGGTCGGCATTTACTTCCGGAATGACCAGCGGAACATCTGCCTGCATCCGAAACGCGCTGGAATTGGAAATGACGGCACATCCGGCCGCGGCAAATTTCGGTTCCAGCTCGCGCGCAATATCCGTGTCAAGCGCTGCGAAAATAATCTGCGGAACCCCGTCAGGGTTCTGTTCCGGCGTTGCCGGCGAAACCGGCAGTTTTGCCACGGAGGCTGGAATGGGCGTGTCCAGCTTCCATCGAACCGCGTCCTCGTACTGCTTGCCGCTCGAGCGATCGCTGGCCGCCAGCCACGTCACCTGGAACCACGGATGATTCTCCAATAGCTGGATGAAACGCTGACCGACCATTCCGGTCGCGCCCAGAATGCCTATTTTGTATGGTGTCTGCATTGGAAATAATTATTTCATTTATAGCAGCCATGTGCGCGTCGATGCATCACTTGGTGAAAGTAAAATTCGCGATTGACGTGTTGTGGCTTTGTACACTGACTTGTTGCGTCTGCGTTCCCAACTTCTCATGCACGGCAACTAGCGTATAAGTTCCCAGCGGCAGCCCTCGGACTTCGAATGTTCCTTCCGCATCGGAAACCGCGAAAAAAGGATTTTTAACGACGTTGAGGAAAGCCTCCATCCAGGGATGATTGTTGCAGCGGATCGGAATCATCGAGCCGACGTTGCGGAAGACATGCTGCTGGGTGCCAGCCATCGGCCCCTGAGAGATGTCGAATCCGGAACTGTCCTGGTTGCCGGGCGGAACGATATGGATGTTGTGCATGGTGGGATCGCTGTTGCGAAACTCAACCGGCTGCCCGACCATCGCGCCAATCACATGAGGAATATAGCGGCATCCTTTTTGATCGAGAACCGCTGGCGTTTTCGTTGGCATGTAGATGCGGTTGCCCAGGCCATCCTTGACATAGATAAAGACATTTGCGAGTCGTCCATCGTGGACCACGAACTGCTGGGTCGTGTTTGGAGTTTTTGTGGCCTCGCTGCAGGCAGGGTCCTGTGCCATGTCAATCACAATGGGTGTGGGAGCGTGGCCGCTAAAGCGAATCGTGCCCGACACGGAGCCCGCGGTCGCGGGATCGATCTGCGCATTGGCGGATTGCGTTGTGGTTGCGTTACCCGATCCGCCTGCGGATGGAGTCGTTCCTGCGTGCTTGTTGCAACCCGCCAGCGCGAGCGCCAGCAGTGGGATGGCCCAGAGGCCGGCGCGCGTGCAGGTTTTTTTCGGCATACTCCGATTTCCTTTTCGTCGTACGAGCAGATCCTTCCAAACCGAGGATGGCTCCGCCGGTTAGTTTGCGAGCGCCGCAATGACGGCATC
>JAJZCA010000162.1 GCA_021798735.1 Acidobacteriota bacterium
GAAGAATTGCGCACCTTGAACAGCGCGGAAATCCAGTACGAGACCGATTATCCCGCCAACGGGTTTGCCTGCAATCTGGCGCAGTTGGGCGGTGACCCCAAGTCCGGAGCGCCCAGCGCCCAGGCAGCGCAGTTGATCCCGCAGGATCTGGCCGGCGGCTACAAGAGCGGATACCTGTTTGCCATCACCAACTGTACCAAGGTGAACGTCAACAATCAGGATGTCTATACCTCGTTTGAGGTGACCGCCGTCCCGCAGTCGGTGGGCAAGACCGGGCATCGTGGGTTCTGCATGGACCAGACGGGCGAAGTGAAGGCAGACCCAGCCGGCGGCACCAATTGCACCCAGCCTATTTCGTAAATTCAGATCAGTCATCCATCGGGTCGTCATTCTGAGCGCAGCGAAGAATCCAGAGTGTGAGGGTGGTGCATTCAATGCGAATATTGTCTGGATTCTTCACTCCGCTACGCAGGACCTGCCCTGAGCGAAGTCGAAGGGTTCAGAATGACTCAGTTTAAGATTTTTATGACGCGATCCACATTTTGGCTGGTCACGATCCTGCTGCCAGTGTTGTGCATCGGTTCGGCGGGAGCAGGGGTAGCGTGGTGCGCGAACTCTTCGCCGGCGGCTACCACAGCATCCACTCTGCCGGAAATCGCCAGGCGTGTGGACCAGCACTATAACCGCCTTCACTCTCTCAGTGTCCAATTCACAGAGACCTATCAGGGCATGGGAATGAAGCGGACCGAGAGTGGGACTTTGCTGCTGGAAAAGCCGGGCCGCATGCGCTGGAATTACAGCATTCCGGCGGGCAAGGTTTTCGTCATCGATCGGAAATACGGCTACTCCTATACGCCGGGAGATGCGCAGGCGGAGCGCTACCCGGCAAAGCAGTTGGAAGATTTTCGTTCGCCGTTACGCTTCTTGTTAGGCCATACACGCATAGAAAAAGAACTGTCGGATCTGACGCTCACGCAAAAGGGCACGGACTATCAGTTGCATGGTGTTCCCAAAGACATGGAGCAAAGAGTCGCGGTAGTCGTGCTGACGGTCGCCTCCGATGGCAGGATTGAAGCCATCCGATGGAGAGAAACCGATGGCGCGACCACGGAGTTCCAACTCTCCGATGAGTTGCCCAATCCGCCACTCGCTGCGGACACGTTCTCTTTCCAGCCACCTGCCGGAGTTGCGGTGGTCAAGGGAATGGCTCCGATTTAGCGAGGGGGCGGAGTTTTTTTGCGTGTATTTGTTAGGAGTGCGTCATTCTGAACGGAGCACAGCTGAGTGAAGAATCCAGACAATATCCGCGTATTGGACTCTGCCATCGCTCCATGGATTCTTCGCTGCGCTCAGAATGACTCATATCCTTTTTGAGCAGCACGGTGACGATAATTCCATTTGAGCGCAATGTCGAATTTTTCTGGAGTGATGGTTTGCAGTCACAACGTTTGCTAAGAGTCGTGTGCGTACTTGCGCTGGCTGGATTTTTCAGCGCAACCCAGCAGGCCCATGCCCAATGGCAGATCGAAAGAAGTGCAACCACGGCCAGTCTGCGAGGAATTCATGCCGTGAGCGCAAACATCGCCTGGGCAAGCGGCGCCGACGGCACCGTACTTCGCACCTTGGACGGCGGCCAGAGCTGGCGATCATGCAGTGTGCCCGCAGGCGCGGAGAAGCTGGATTTTCGCAGCGTATGGGCCTGGGATGGCGACCACGCAATGGTGATGTCGAGCGGCCCCGGCACCGAATCGCGCCTCTATTCCACGCATGATGGCTGCCGCACCTGGAGTCTTGTGCTCACGAACCCGGATGCGGACGGGTTTTGGGATGGTCTGCAATTTGACGGCACGCGTTTTGGCGTGATCCTCGGCGACCCCATTCGCGGCAGCTTCACCATGTTTGTCACCTACGATGGCGGAAGTCAGTGGACACGCCAAAATAACGCCTGTCTGCGCACCATGGAGCCGAAGCAGGGAGCCTTTGCCGCCAGCAATCAGTCTCTGGCCATCGTTCCCATTCAGGATACAAACTCTTCGCGGGGAACCGGCGGCAACCGTCAGATATGGTTTGGCGTCAGCGGAGGATGGCTCTACGGATTCGAATTGACGCCGCTGAAGTTGATCGCAGCAACCAATGGAGACTCCACTGAGAACGGATGCATTCACGCACAGCCCTTGCCGCTTGGCGCGAAGGAGTCGGCCGGTATTTTTGCTGTTGCATTCCACGACGACACCTACGGACTGGCGGTTGGCGGAGACTATGCCCAGCCGCGAAATGGGACGACCACCGCTGCGTTTACCGCGGATGGCATCCACTGGCATGTCGCCTTCCATCCGCCGGCGGGCTATCGCTCCACCGTAGCGTGGAATCCGACGGATGCGACCTGGATTGCAGCCGGACCGACCGGCAGCGACATCTCACGAGACAACGGCAACACCTGGCAGCCGCTGGACCATGGAAGCTGGAATGCAATTAGTCTGCCATTCGCCGTCGGGCCAGACGGACGCATTGCAAGACTGGTATCTTGGGGTCAGATGCACGTGATGAATCAAGCCCCGATCGCGGCTGTTCCCGCATCGGCAAAGGAATAAGGTCGCTTGGAATATATCGTCAAAACTGCGGATGAACGAGGCCACGTGCAGGAGAATGTCCACCTGGCAAACTCCGCCGAAGAACTGCGTCAGCGCTTCGCTCAGTCGGGTCATTACGTCTACTGGGTCAAACCGAAGGGACTTGCCGGCAAGGCGGGCGCTGGCAAGCGCGTCAAGCTGGAGCCGTTTTTGATCTTCAATCAGCAATTTCTTACGCTGATCCGCGCTGGCTTGCCCATTCTGTCTTCCGTGGAACTGCTGGCGAAACGGCAAAAAGCTCCGACACTTCGCGCGCAGTTGGAAGATGTCGCCGTTCGGGTTCGCACTGGGCAATCCCTCTCGGCTGCCTTCGAGTCTCAAGGAGGATTTCCGGTCATCTACACGACCTCATTGCAGGCTGGCGAGCGTTCCGGCAATCTGGAAGAAGTTCTTACCCGTTACCTGGCGTTTCAGCGGATCGCGCTCACATTTCGCAAAAAACTGATCGCGTCGCTTTTTTATCCTGTTTTGCTGGTCGTCATGGTCACAGGTCTGTTCATCTTCCTGATCAGCTTTGTGGTACCCCGCTTTGCCGCGCTTTACGATCAAATCGGAACCAAGCTGCCCGGCATCACAGTCTTCATGCTGGCGATGGGCAAGGACTTCCAATCCTACCTGCCATATCTCTTGGTAGGTTTCGCAACCATCGTTTTTTTCTTATTTCGCTGGAGCCGAACCGACCAGGGGGCGAACCAGATCGATACCCTGCGCATTAAAACTCCTGTTTTCGGCGGAATTTGGGTGAAGTATCAGGTAGCGTTATTCTCACGCACGCTTTCCACGCTGCTCTCCGGAGGTCTGCCGCTGGTTCCATCGCTGGAGACCGCGGCCAAGTCCATTGGCAGTCGCCGCCTCAGCCAGGCCGTCTCGCAATGTGTCGGCAGCGTAAGAGAAGGGAAGGGACTGGCCACAAGCCTCAAAAATACGCAGATTTTTCCTGAGCTGTCGATTGAAATGATTGAAGTCGGCGAAGCCACTGGAGCGCTGCCAGGGATGTTGAATTCCGTTGCGGAATTCTTTGAAGAAGATGTGCAGACTGCTCTGACGGCTGCGCTGTCGTTGATTGAGCCCGCAATTTTGATTGTGATGGGCGGCGTCGTGGTCACGATTCTCATCGCGCTCTATCTGCCGATTTTCAGCCTGGGCGCAGCCGGCGCGATGCAACACTAGAAGGGAGAATCACCATGGCAGACATTGCTATCGTTCCCAACGGAAAGACCGTCCTCAGCGACGAAACGGCGCAGGCTCAGTTGCTTGCGGCAAGATATCGCTGCGAATTTGTCGATCTCAGAAATTTCCGAATCCAGCATGAGTTGTTCCGTACTGTGCCGGTCGACATGATGTTCCGCTACAACTTCGTTCCGCTGGAACAGTTGGAAAATAAGCTGATCATCGCCGTCAGCGATCCCAGCCGATTGATGATGATGGATGAAATTTCCAGCCTGCTGGGGCAAAGAATCGGCGTCAAAGTCGCCACACTCAGCCAGATTACCGACCTGCTGAAAAAGACGGAACAGTCGCAACGCGTGCTCGACGAAGCCACGGAAGGATTGACCTTCGACGTACTTTTGTCCGAAGACAATCCCGACGAGACGCTTTCCATTGAGAAGCTGACATCGGAAGAAGACATCAGCCCCATCATCCGCCTCGTCGACACCATGGTTTTTACTGCGCTGGAGCGAAGGGCCAGCGATATTCACCTGGAGACGTTCGACGATAGCCTGCTGGTAAAGTACCGCATTGACGGTGTGTTGCAACATGCCATGGCGCCGATTGCGCGCGAGCATCACCAGACGATTCTCTCTCGTATCAAGGTCATGAGTGAGTTGGACATCGCCGAGCGCCGCGTCCCGCAGGACGGCCGTTTTAGGGTCCGCTACAAAGGCCGCCTCATCGATTTTCGCGTCTCCATCATGCCAACCGTGCACGGTGAGAATGCCGTTCTTCGCGTTCTCGATAAGGAGTCGATGAGCGAAACCTTCCACTCCCTGACTCTGAACGTTGTTGGCTTTGCGGAGGACGATTTGCGCCGTTTCCGCCGCTACATTCGCGAACCGTATGGCATGGTGCTGGTGACAGGACCGACCGGATCGGGCAAAACGACCACGCTCTATGCCGCATTGAACGAAATTAAGAGCGACGAAGACAAGATCATCACCATTGAAGATCCTGTGGAGTATCAAATTCGCGGCATCACGCAAATTCCGGTGAATGAGAAAAAAGGTCTGACCTTCGCGCGCGGCCTGCGTTCCATTCTGCGTCACGATCCCGACAAGATTCTGGTCGGTGAAATTCGCGACCAGGAAACCGCGCAAATCGCCATCAACTCCGCACTCACCGGTCACCTGGTATTCACTACCGTCCACGCCAACAACGTTGTGGACGTGCTGGGACGTTTTCTCAACATGGGTGTCGAACCGTACAATTTTGTGTCCGCATTGAACTGCATTTTGGCCCAACGCCTGGTGCGCGTCATTTGCGAGGACTGCAAGCGACCCGTTCAATATGACCGTGAGACGCTGCAACTCAGCGGGTTGGATACAAGCGAATGGTCTGGATTTGAATTTCAGGAAGGTGCCGGCTGTATTGAATGCGGCGGCACCGGCTACCGCGGACGTACAGCAATCCATGAACTATTGGAGCTAAACGACAGAATCCGCGAAATTATTCTGGAGAAACGGCCAAGCTCCGAAGTGCGCAAAGCGGCCCGGGCGGAGGGAATGTCGTTTCTGCGGGAGTCGGCGCTGCAGCGGGTGCGTTTGGGCCTGACAACGCTGAAAGAAATCAACAAGGTTACGTTCATCGAAGCTTCACGGTAAGCTTAGTTAGATGCGTCTTTTTCCAACTTCACTGCAATCCGCAGTGCGTCCACGGCTAGCCTGCGAAATTGCGCCGGATGGTATTCTCGCGGGTAGCTCAGCCGGTGTGGAGTCGCCATTGGGCACGGTTGTCTTTGTGACCTTGCCGGAGGGCGCCATCTCCGTCGGCGTGACCGCGCCTTTGTTTCGCGACGTCCATGCAGTCCAGACCGCTTTGAAAAACGCGCTGGACTCTGTCGATACTCGTGGACGGGACTGGACGATCGTTTTGCCGGATGCATGCACACGAGTACACATCCTGGACTTTGACACTTTGCCGGCAAAACCACAGGAGATCTTGCCATTGGTGCGGTTTCGACTGCGTCGCATGCTTCCGTTCGATGCCGATGCGGCAGGCGTCTCCTACCAGTTATTGAATGCTCCTGATCCCACCAGGAAAGATGCCCCGGTGCAGGTAATTGCGGCGGCCATATCGGCGGAGATACGAGAAGAAGTCGAATCCATGGTGAGAGGTATGCAGCGCGAACCCGGCGTACTGTTACCGGCGACCTTGGCAGCGTTGGCGGCGTTGCCTGATACAGGCGCGCATCTGCTGGTCCATACGGAGCAAGACTCCATGACGACGGCCATTACGAATAACGGCGAGTTGCTGCTGTATCGGACGACCGATCGTGCCAATACGGATCCGGGAGACATGGCACAGGCTGTCCTGGTCGCTGCGGCATATTACGAGGACGCCTTGCACGTACCTTTGCAGGAAGTATGGGTGGCGGGTCTGGAGTCGACCGACATATTGCGCCAGCACCTCGCGGCAGACGGTGCATGGCAGATTCCGCTCCGCAGTCTGGTCAATTCGCAATCGTTTTCTGTAAGCGCGGTCCCCGCCCAAGCCGATCCCGCGCGGTTTACGAGTGTGGTGGGGGCGCTGCGCGGCTGATGCGTATTACTCTCAATCTCGCTTCGCGGCCGTTTTTTGAATTGCGACCCATAATCCTGCGATTGCGTGTCCTCGCGGGTGTGCTGGTTGCTCTCATGCTGGTGCTTTTCCTTCTACTGCGCCAGGCGGAGCTGAAGGCCGATCGCGCCGAGGACATCGCCCATCGATGGACCGTCGCTTCGCAACAACTGCAACAGGAATGGCAACAAGACCAGGCCCTGATGCGTGAACCGGCCAATGCTGCTACGCTCCAGCGTTCGGATTTTTTGAATCAAATTTTTCTTCGCAAGTCGTTTTCCTGGACGACGGCGATGATGGACCTGGAACTGGTGCTGCCGCAGGGAGTGCAGGTGACCAGCATCGATCCCCGGATGACGAAAGAGGGGCGTGTGATAATGCGCCTGCGTATCAATGGCCCGCGCGACAAGGTGGTGACGTTGGTCAGTAATCTGGAAAAGTCGCCGCACTTCATCGAACCGCTGGTCGTCGGTGAGACTGCGGATATACAGGGTCAAGGACAAGCCGGATTTCGTCCCACGATATCGGAAACGACGGACGTGAATGTCGAGATTCTTGCCGGGTTCAATCCCGGCAATCTTGCATCGACGGATATCAATGCGGAAAGCAAGAAATCGGGCACCCACCTTATACAGGGTGGAGGGAATACGCGACGGCCCGGCAATGTCGCAACGCGGCATAACTCTCCGGGACGCACGCATCCGGCAGGGAATCGAGGTGTGCGATGAAACTCACCCGACCAAGCTGGACCAACGTTCGCATCACCGCGCAACATTGGCATTACGGGGTGCTGGTATTGCTGGTGTTGCTGAATCTTACATTGGCAGTACGGCTGATTTTTGCCTGGGACCGCGCCAAACAAGGAGATGCGGCGAGCATCGCGCAGAGTAAGGCTCAATATCGTGCGATGAAGCTGAAAACAACACCGCTGAAAGGGTTGGACAGAAAAATCCAGCAGGCAAAGGTGGACCAGAAGGCATTCTATGAAAAGCGGTTCCCGGCCACCGACTCTGAAGTCCTGACGGAGCTGGGGGCGCTGGCCGTTAAGAATAATGTTTTGTTGGCGCGCGGGCAATATGCGCATGGCAAGCCGCAACAGGGCCTCGTCGAACTTCGCATGGAAGCCAGCCTGAGTGGCGATTATGCTCCCATCGTCCGTTTTATTAATGGATTGGAGCGCGATAAGGTATTTTTTCTGATCGATGGCATTGCATTGAATGGCCAGCAAAGCGGCGTGGTCAGCTTACGCATGATTCTTACCACGTACCTGCGAGCTGACACGGCAAACGCTGCCGCGGCATTTCCATTAACCTCAACCGATACCAACTCCACGGAGCAGTAGAGAAACCATGGCGATTCGACTCGGCACCGAGGACAAGAAAAAGCGCTGGATCGCGATGGTTTCCGTGTCTCTGGCGCTGACGTGGTTTGCGCACACGTTGTGGCAGTTGGAGACCGGGCCATCATCGGCGCCGCCGCCCGCCACGACTGAAGCCACCCAGTCGCCCGGCGCTTCGCCTTCCAGCGATGCCGGTACCGTCTCTGGCAGGCCGGCGCAGCATCTGGAAAGCGCAACCAGTCTTGACCCCACGCTGCA
>JAJZCA010000163.1 GCA_021798735.1 Acidobacteriota bacterium
GCTTGACGCGTATCGGCAGGCCATCGAAAACGTCTCCGCCTCCGGAGATACGAGCGGGTCGTAGCTCTTCCGTCCCGTATCGCGGCTTGAAGTGAACCTTCAATGCCAGAATCTTCGACTCGAACAGGTCATAGCTGATCTTCGCTGCCAGAAACGTTACCGCAATCAAAAACGCGATATACGGCAGCGCCCATCGCAGCGGCAATGGGAACACCGCGCCAAACCGCGCTTCCAGAACATGTTCCAAAATCAAGTAGATTGGAACGTGATAAATATACATGCCGTAGCTGTATTTCCCGACGGTTCGCAGCCACCCCAAGCAAAGAACATGATGCAGCCACCGGATGCGATGCTGCGATAGCGCCAGAAGTCCGCCGGACAGCAACGCAAACGCCGTGACTCCCAGCGTGGGCATATAGAAACGCGTGTCGATCAGTTCTCTATGGTGGAACACGGCGATATAGCCGAAGATCCCGCCGCCCAAACCGAAAGCCGCATAGATCCATCGCAACGGAATCTGCCCTTTTCGCAGCAGAATGGCCAGCATCGCTCCCACCAGCAGCCCATCCATCCGGCTCGTCGTCAGCACCATGGCCCCCAGGCTCTCGGCATAGCGGTGGACCATATAGAAGCGCAGCGGCAGCGCGATCGCCAGGCCCGCGGTGCACAGCGAAAGAATCCAACCCTCCGGCAGCAGCCAAATCACCAGCGGCCACACCAGATAGAACTGCTCTTCCACCGCCAGGCTCCAGAAATGTCCAAACACGCTGACCATCTGGTACGCGCCATGGTTCCAAAAAAAGGGCCAGTTCTGCGCGTAGAAATAGTAAGCGATCCGCATCCGTTCCGGCGGCATCATAGTGTTCCACCAGAAGTTGTAATGCGCCGCCACCAGCCCGGCGGTGACCACCAAATAGTAAACAGGAAAGATGCGCAGGAAACGCCGCGCGTAAAACGAAGAGAAATAATTCTCCGCTGTCTTTGACCGCAATAAGATTCCGGTAATCAGAAATCCGGACAGCACAAAGAAAAGTTCAACCCCGGACCATCCCGGAACCATTGCGTATGCGAAGAGCTTCGCGACAAAGGTAGTTTGCAGGATGTACCGTCCGCCGCCGTGCGACAGCATCACCGCCAGCAGTGCAATCCCGCGAATGCCGTCCAGTTCCGGACTGTGGTTCGGCTCCGCCGCGCGGAGCTTCGAACGTCGATTCACTTGGAATGGGAGAGGAAGCATGGTCACCAAAACTGAAATGCACAGCGATTCCCAGGGGCAGTCGATGAAGTCTGCTTTCCTCCCCAATCTGATGATGCGCTCTATTTCGGGAATTCTTGATCACTATCGGTGCTCTTTCGAAACTAAAGTAATGTTTCCGTCCCAATCGGCAACTGCGGCGGAAACTCGAAGTTCACTCGCTCCCGTTCCACGGCAAACGGTCGATGCTGAATCTGGGTATGAATCGCGCCAATGTACTCTCCCATCACCCCCATCGATACCAGCAGGATGGAGCTGACGAAGAACATCCCGATCACCACCGGCGCAATCCCAACGGAAAAGCTGCGCCAAAACAAAATCTTGTACACCAGGTACGTGAGCCCAGTCAGGAACGAAAGCAGCGCGCCCGCGAACCCCGTAAACGTCATCAGCCGCAGCGGCACTTTGGAGTGGTTGATGATGCCCAGCATGCCGTAGTCGTACAGCGTATAAAAATTGTTTTTCGTGATACCGCGCTTGCGGCCTGGCTGGTCGTAATAGATTTTCTTGTGCGGCAGGCCAATCTCCGCAATCATCCCGCGAAAATACGGATATGGGTCGGCAAACGACTTCACCAGGTCCACCACCCTCCGGTCATATAACCCGAAGCCGGTAAAGTTCTCGAACGTCTCAATGGACGACAACCGATTCACCAGCGAGTAATATTTCTTGCGCGCCCAAAACATCATCGGATGCTCCCCGCTGGTGCGCTTGATCGCCAGGACCATGGAGTAGCCTTCCTCCCACCCCTCGACCAGGTCGGCAATCATCTCCGGCGGGTCCTGCATGTCGGCCACAATGCCGATCACCGCATCTCCCTGCGCCTGGAAAAACGCGTGCATCGGGCTGCGCACATGCCCAAAGTTGCGCGCATTCACAATGATCTTCACGTTCGGATCGGCTGCCGCCAGCCCCTTCAACACTGCAACGGTACTGTCCTCAGAAGCGTTGTCGATAAAGATGTGCTCGTACTTGTATCGCCCCAGCGAGGCAATCACGGCGCGCACCCGCGTATACAGTTCCACGACATTGTCTTCTTCGTTGTAGCAGGGGGTAATGATGCTGATCGTCTTCACGGTTTCCTCGCCAGGCACCAAGTCATCGTCCCTGAAGTAACTCTGTAGATTCCGAATTTATAGGAGCTAATGTCGTATTGCCCATCCGCAACAATCTCCCAATGCAAAGCATTCACTAAATGCCGTAATGCTTTCGGACAAAAGAAATTCACATGCTCATGCATTAGATAGATCAATGCGGGCCGGAACAGTCGAAGTCCAATGGATGGCCGCGTGACCATTAATATCGCCAACTGGGTCAGCCTCTTCGCAATGTTCTTCAGGCCTGCGGGCGATTCCTGCGGCACTTCAATAAATATCAATGTGCCCATGTTGCTGATTTCGCTTATCTCCTCCATTGTCCTCTGCGGATCGCCGACATGTTCCAGCACGTTGCTGCAAATCACCAGGTCCCACGGGCGCCCTTTGCAGTCTTCCTTCCCTCGCAGATGTCCGATGCCAGGCAGCGTCTCTAAGTTTGAGATATCGAAAACATACCGCTCAGCATTCGGTATCAGGTCTTCGATCAGTTCGCCTCTGTTGCCGCCAAAATCGAGAATTGTACGGATTTGCAGCCCTGCGAGATGCGGGCTTAGTACGCGCCGAAGAGTGTCCTTTCGAACCTTCATCCCGGTCGCAGCGGACAGTCCTTCATTGAAGGACTTTGAGTACCACGGCTCATAGGACTGCCGCAATTTCTGATACTCCTCGGAACGGTAGTCGGCGTACAGCCGCTTCTCCTCATCGCCATCCAGGCGGGGATTGAAAAATTTAAACCCGCAGCCTTCGCAATGCATCAGCTTCACGGGAAAAGATGACGCGTTCCAGACTCGTCGCGCCAAAAACGGCGCGATGACTCCGGCCGACGACTTCGAAATAGGCGCGTGACAAATCACACAGTTGCTTACGGATTGCACAAAATCCTCCTGCTTCCGCTCTTCACGGGCGGCAATTGCTCACCCGTTGCGATCTCTGCACGCGTATACAGTTCCACGACATTGTCTTCTTCGTTGTAGCAGGGGGTAATGATGCTGATCGTCTTCACGTCGCCTCGCGCTGTTTGGATGCAGTCCAGCCCGACAGACCAGCCGGATATCAGAATTGTACGGGTTTCGAGGGATCTTCAAAGGCGGTTCGCGGCATTCGTCGCTGGCTCAGGCATCACACCTTCCACAATGTCCTCGATCGACGGTTCCACTTCGATGGTGGCCGCGTCATGCGCCGCATCGTCTGGAACGCGAAACGAAAAATGTTTGTGCCCAAGAAAACTGTAAATCACGCCGCCGCCCATTAAGAGTGCTCCCGCAATGTACGGCGCGCTGTGGCCCAGATGAAAGCCATGATTCAGCCCCTCCACCAGCAGGGGCAGCAACACCAGTCCCGGCAACATGCCGCTGCCGTACACCAGGATGCAGCGGAACCATTCCACCAGATAGTTCCCCTGGGTTTTGAAGACCAAAAATTTGTAGCCGAAATACGCCACGGTGATCGCAATCAGGTTCGACAACACCGAGGCCAGGATGTATCCAAAACGCATCCGCGGCATCAGCAGCGCCGTAAACAGCGCGTAGACGCTGTATCCGAACAGTGTGTTCCATACTCCCACCATCAGGTAACGCGCAAACTGCCCCGGCGGAATATGGCCCGTCACTCTCGACCGCCATGGCGGCTTACCCATAAAAATTTCAGGCGACTTGTCGTCGATGGTATTGTTCTTTCGGCGTATTCGATTCATTGAATTGGTATGTCATCCCGACCGCAGCAAAGTGGAGTGGAGGGACCTGCGGTTTCAGCCATCTCCGCTCCACGCGCACAACGCCAGATGGTACATTGGTGACTACTCCATCATGACAGTTCCCGGGCGAGTCACGATAGGAATCCCCACCATCAATCGAAGCGACCTCGCTCTACGCGCCATTCGTAGCGCCCTCGCCCAGACATATTCCGATATTGAGGTGCTTGTCTCGGACGACGCATCCACGGATGACACCGTCGAGCGAATCCGAGAGATTCACGATCCCCGCCTTGTTCTGGTCGAGCAGAAACAACGTCTCGGCCTCGTCGGCAACTTCGACTTTTGTTTGCGCCACGCCACCGGAGAATTCTTCCTCCTGCTAGGTGACGACGACGTTCTGCTGCCAACTGCCATTGAGCGATTAGTCCAACCGTTCTTAGTCGGCAACGCACAAGCTCCCGCCGGCGCGGTCGGCGTCGTCTGGAGCCCATGCGAAATTGCCGACGCCAAAAATTCTCAGTTCTGGACCACAGAATCCGGCCCTGAACTGGAATTTGTCTCCTCCCTGCTCGCCGCTCTCTTCGCCGGCAGTCGGGGTCCTCGCCTCACCAGCATTCTTCTGCGCACCCAGGATGCAATTGCGGTCGGCGGTTACGAAAGCAAATATGGCGACTTGTGCGATATTGGCAACTGGGCCCGCGCCGCCCTGTTGCATCCATATGCCGTCTGCATCCCCGAGCCGCTGGTGCAATACACCAACCACCAGGGCAGCACCACCAGCCAGTCGGCCGTTCAACAGTGGCAGCAATGGGCGCAAACGGTGCATGCGGATTTGCTGGCCAGCGCCCGAGCCGCCAACAATGCGAAGGCCGAGCGTCAATTGCGTGCCGCAAAAAGGAACTTCATCAGCGGCATCACCCTCACCATCCTCATCCAGACCATCGGCAAGCCCGGCTGGATTCGCAATGCCCTCCGTGAAGCCATGCGCTCTCCCGAAGCCATCTTTACCCCCTACATGTTCCGCAGACTGCTGAAGGATGGGCGCAAAGTATTCACCGTAAAGCGCCATGCGAAGCTTCGACAGCAAGTCCTCGTCCCCGATGCCCGCCCCGCTTCCACTACCGTAAAAAAGATTTCTTAACACTCCCTCCAACTGTCGAACATCGATTCAAAAAAGGCTGCGATATTTCTGTCCTGTGAAATTTTTCTCTCCGCCCCCTTTGTTGAGGCTTTTTACACCCCTGTTGCGTCTCTGTCTCTAGGATGGAATATCGCGACTCACCAAAAGGAAAACGTTCAGTGGCTCATCGACGCTTTCGCATCTCTGTTGTACTTCTCTTGCCTCTTCTCTTCGCCTCGACATTTTTCGGGCAGCAGGCCACCGGCAATTTAAGCGGCGTTGTGGCCGATCCCACGGGAGCCATTATTCCCGGCGCCTCCATCGTTCTTTCAGGAAACGGAAAAACCGTCAGCACCACCAGCGGCGGCACAGGAAATTATCGCTTCAGCGGACTGCCGCCGGGCCAGTACACCATTGACACCTCCATCGAAGGCTTCACTCCCTTTGAATCGAAGGGTGTCGTCATCGCCCCCGGCACCACCAAAACGCTGAACATCGCATTGACGATTGCGGCCCAGACGCAACAGGTCCACGTCAATGCCGAAAGCTCCACCATCGACACGTCGCCTGCATCGAATGCCAACGCGGTGGTTATCAAAGGCGCGGACCTCGACGCGCTCTCCGACGATCCCGATCAGCTGGCGACCGACCTACAGGCCCTGGCAGGCCCGTCGGCCGGCCCGAACGGCGGTCAGATCTATATTGACGGCTTCTCCGGCGGCCAAATTCCACCCAAGGAGGACATTCGCGAAATTGTCATTAATCAGAACCCCTTCTCGGCAGAGTTTGACAGCCTTGGCTACGGCCGCATTGAAATCTACACCAAAGCCGGCACTGGCCATTTGCATGGACACGTTTTTTCCATGGGCAATGACTCCCCATTCGACGCCCAGAACCCGATCCTGAACTCCAACCGTCTTGCTGGCTCGCCGCCGATCGTAGAGCCCCCCTATTACGTCTACTTCCTCCACGCGGACATCGGCGGCCCCATGACAAAGCAGTCCTCCTTTTTTTCCAGCATCTTCAACCGCTCCCAGCACTTCCAATCAGTGATCGACGCCATCGATCCTGGGAGCGTCACCGCTGCCACCCCCAACGGAACACCCTACAACGCGACCGTCAGCAATCCCAGCAGCCGTCTCGATGTCGGCCAGCGCTTCGACTGGCAATTAGGTCAGTCGAATTCCGTGACGGCCCACTATGACTACTATCGCGCCTCATTTACCAACGGCGGCGTTGGCCCATTGGCCCTTCAAGAACAGGCCACCGATGGGCTGAACCAGGAGAATACGCTGCAGGCCATGGACAGCCTCGTGCTCAGCAAAAACTTCGTAGACAACATTCGCTTTCGTTACCGCCGTATCCGCAATAACCAGTCTTCGGTGTCCACCCTACCCAGCGTCTCGGTCTCAGGCGCATTTACCGACGGCGGCAACAACTCCGGCACCACCCGCGACAACCAGGACGACTACGAACTACAGGATTATTTCACCGGCTCCTTAGGCCGCCATGCGCTGAATTTTGGCCTGCGTCTTCGCGCCTATCGTGACGCCAACTACTCCAACGCCGGTACCAACGGTTCTTACACGTTCCAGTCTCTTCCCGAATATCTCAACCGCACCCCGCAGCAATATACAGTCACGGTGGTCAACCATAACGCTTACACTGCCCGTGCCATTCCGTTTGACCTGGCCTTGTTCTATCAGGACGACTTTGCCGTCAATAAGAAATTGACCTTCAGCTACGGCCTGCGCTGGGAAACCCAGAATGAAATTCACGATAAGAGCGATTTCGCGCCCCGTATTTACCTGGCCTATGCGCTCGGCCACGGCAAGGGCAAACCCAAGACTGTGGTTCGTGCCGGCTACGGATGGTTCTACCAGCGCTTCACCGTACCCAACGGCACCTATGGTGCGCCCTACATCCTTTCCACCATTCGCAACAACCTGCCCACCACTCCTGGCGGGTTGTCGAATCAGCAGATTTATACCGTCACCAACCCCACCGGCTACACCGAAACCAGCGCCGGCAATCCCGTGAAGCCGCCAAATCCGACCTCCTCCACTTCCGCGCCCACCTACTGGACGATTGCGCCTAACTTCCACGCGGCGCTCGATATGCAAGCCGCCATCGGTGTCGATCGCCAGATCGCCAAAGCGGTGACCGGAAACGTTACCTATATGTACAGCCGCGGCATTCACGACTTCTTGAGCAACAACGTGACCGCACCGTATTTCAATGGCGCGACCAATACCTATCCCGGCACATCGCTCACCGCCCCAGCCACGAACATCTATCAATTTCAATCTGGCGGGGTCTATCGCGAGGACCAGGTCATGGCGACCATGCATGCCCAACTGAAAAAACTGACCGTTTTCAGCTATTACGCTTATACCAATGCCAAGGGCGACACCTCCGGAGTCGCCCATTTTGCATCGAATGCCAGCGACCCGGGACAGGATTACGGACCAACGACTTTCTCGATCCGCAATCGCTTCCTGATTCTGGGGAGTGTCGACCTCCCGTATGCCATTTCCTTCTCTCCATTCTTTGTCTATAACTCCGGAATTCCATTCAACATCAAGATCGGCAGCGACTTGACGGCGAACAATCAATTCAACGCACGCCCCACCTATGCCACCAGCTGCAGCGAATCAGGCGTGGTGAAGACACCCTACGGATGTCTCAATCCCAACCCCATCGGTACCAATGAAAAAATCATTCCCTACGGATTGGGCACCGGGCCGTCAAATTACAGCTTGAATTTGCGGGTAACCAAAGTGATTGGCTTCGGCCCAAAATTGA
>JAJZCA010000164.1 GCA_021798735.1 Acidobacteriota bacterium
ACTACACCGGCATCTCCATGTACGACTATTTCTACAATCCTGCCGACCGTCCCCATAGCGACACCAATCGCGAGGTCAAGTTGACCGACTCCGGACGCGAAGTCTACGGCGGCGGCGGCATCACGCCCGACGTAAAAATAGACACGCCGAAGTCGAACAATTTCCAGGATGTTTTGATGGAGCAGTTCGTATTTTTCAACTTCGCCAATCATTATCTGGTCAACCACGCCGTCACCAAAGACTTCAAAGTCGACGACAACGTGATTCACGAATTTGAGACGTATCTAACTGGCAAACAAATTCCGTGGACTACTCAGGACATCAACGGTGTCCGCAGCTGGATCGACATGAGCATCAAAAGCGAACTGTTCACTTCTGTCTTTGGCCAGCAGGAGGGTCTGAAAGTTCGTGCCGCCTGGGACCCGATGATCAACAAGGCGATCACATTGATTCCACAGGCTGAAACTCTTAAGACTACAGCGCAAAAGACGATCGCGATGCGGGCCAGCACATCTTCCAATGCCGTTCACTAGGCCTACTTCCGCGACAACAGCGTACATGCGCCGATTTTGAGTTTCCTGCAACGCCATGATATGCATTGCTACTGTTGCCTGGCATGAAATCCGCCAGGCTGTCTGACGAACAGCATCCAGCTTTAAGGATGGATTTTTTGTATGAATGGACACCTGCTGGCAGTTTCCGATAATCTTGCAAACAAATCCCCGCTCGACCTGGATCCATTGCGTGCGAAGCGCCAAATCGTTGCGTTCCACCCCTTGGACGCGCCAATCGCCACCCAATCGATCCGCAGGTCGTCATCGGGAATCTTTTGAGGAGGCAAGGTTGCCACTCCTAGTCGTCGAGGCTGAAACGCCTGCCCCGCCACTCCTCGCTAGCTCGCTCGCAGATTCAAATAAATCGCGCCGCCCGCGGAGTTTTCTTCAGCAACCCGCCGTCTTTATTGCCGTCCTCACGCTGCTGGCTCTGCTGATCCAGGGCTACCATCCCTTTGTCGACGATGCCGCCATCTACATCGCAGGCATTCAAAAAGTCATTCATCCCTCTCTGTTTCCCTCGCATGCGGAATATGTTCTGCCGCATCTGAGACATTCGCTGTTCTCCTTCGCCCTCGGCTGGCTGGTTCGCGGACTTCACATCCCTCTTTCTTACGCGCTATTCACCAGCTACGTGGCATCGCTTTGGTTCATGATCTATGCCTGCTGGCGGTTGACATGCCTGCTGTTCTCCACGCCGCGTGGCCGCTGGGGCGCCCTGCTGTTAATCACGGTCACGCTCACTCTTCCGGTGGCAGGCTCGGCCATCTTCATTCTCGATCCGTACCTGACGGCTCGCTCCTTCTCTACCCCGCTCACTCTGTTTGCCATTGCCTATGCTCTGCAGCGGCGCATGCTGGCCACCACGCTTTGCCTGCTCGCCGCCGGCATTCTTCATCCTCTGATGGCCGCCTATGCCGTCGGCTATGTTATCGCGCTCGCCCTGGTTCGCGCCCGCTGCTGGGGATGGCTCGCCGCCGCCGCGCTCGCAGTCATGCTCGTCGGGGTTGCTGGGTCGCACGCCGGAACATTGCTGGGAGCCTCGCCGGCCTACCGCATTGCCGCCGTCAGCCGGGATTACTTCTTTCTCGACAAGTGGCAGTGGTTTGAAATTTTCGGCCTCTTCCCACCGCTGGTTGCCTCGTTCGTATACCTCTATCGCGGCGACTTCCACATCCGCTCCAACTACAGCCTGATTGCCGCCGTCTCGCTCTACGTCGGCACACTGGCCATCCTGTTTGCTCTCTGCTTTACACGCACCGACAACTCGTTCCTGCTGGCGCGGCTGCAGGTGCTGCGCAGTTTCCAGATCATCTATATTCTGTTCTTCCTGCTTCTCGGCGATCTTCTCGGTCAGTACATTCTGGGCCGTCGCTGGTGGGCGTGGACCGCTGGCTTCGCCGCCGTCGCCGCCCTCATGTTCGCCGTCCAGCTCTCGATTTATCCTGCCCTTAAACATGTGGAGTGGCCTTGGGCCCGCAGCCACAATCCCTGGGCCCAGGCCTTTCTCTGGATTCGCCACAACACGCCGGAAGACGCGTACTTTGCACTCGATCCGTACTATCAGCAACTACCCCAGGAAGATACCCTGGGCTTCCGCGCCATGACCGAACGAAGCGCCTTGCCGGACTGGAGCAAGGATGGCGGAATTGCGGCCATCGATCCCGCCCTCGCGCAGCAATGGTTGGGCCAGGTCAGCCGTACCAGGAATTTCTCTCATTGGACCGATCAACAACGCATCCAGAACCTGGCTCCCTATGGCGTCAACTGGATCGTCCTGCCTGCGGATGCGCCCACGCAATTTTCCTGCCCCTATCAAAACTCAGCCGTGCGCGTCTGCCACCTCCCCGCCGACCTGGCTTCCCAGTCCCAGCCAACCTCCGCCTCCGCCCAACCGTAAAAGACACGACCCCGCAACCCTTACTGCCCATTTATCATGGAAGTATGACCTTGATCGTGTACTCGGCGTCCTGGTGTTCCGACTGCCGCGAAGCCAAACGCTTTCTCCAGCGCTACAACATTCCCCATACCGAAATCGACATCGAAACCACGCCCGGCGCGGCGCAGGAAGTCATCGCGCGTACCGGCAAACGCGCCATTCCGCAGTTCGTCATCGACGGCAAATGGGTGCAACCCTACCGACCCGGCTACGGATTCCTCCACGAGGAAATGGCGGAGTTGCTCGGCGTCGCGCAACCGGACTCCAGCGCTTCCGTAACCCAGGCAGTCGCGCGCCAAGGATCGCACTCGTGATTGAACGCTACACACGCCCCGCCATGGGCCACATCTGGACGGAAGAAAACAAGTACCGCATGTGGCTGGAGGTCGAAGCTGCTGCCTCGGAGACCCTGGCCGAATTCGGCATCGTTCCCGCCGAGGCGGCGCGCGCCATTCGAGAGCGCGGCAGCATCGACGTCGCCCGCATTCAGCAGATTGAGGCGGAGGTTCGCCACGACGTGATTGCCTTCACCACCGCGGTCGCAGAAAAAATTGGCCCCGAGGCACGCTGGTTGCACTACGGTCTCACATCGAACGATGTCGTCGATACCGCCCAGGCCCTGCAGGTGAAAGCGGCCTCCACCATCCTTCGCGCCGACATTCTCCGCTTTCTCGATGTGATGAAGCGTCGCGCCATCGAATTCCAGCACACGCCGACCGTAGGCCGTACCCACGGCGTGCACGCCGAGCCCACTACGTTCGGACTGAAGCTTCTGAACTGGTACGCGGAGATGCGGCGCAATCTTCGCCGCTTCGACATGGCTGCGGAAGACATGCGCGTCGGCAAACTTTCCGGCGCGGTCGGCACCTTTGGCCACCTGAAGCCGGAACACGAGGCCCGCATCTGCGACCGCCTCGGACTCACGCCTGCCCCGGTTGCCACACAAGTGCTGCAGCGCGATCGCCACGCGTTTTACATCGGCACGCTGGCGTTGATCACCGCTACACTCGACAAGATCGCCATCGAAATTCGCCATCTGCAGCGCACCGAAGTTCGCGAGGCGGAAGAATATTTTTCCGAGAAGCAAAAAGGCTCCTCCGCCATGCCGCACAAGCGCAACCCCATCACTAGCGAGCAGATCAGCGGCCTCGCCCGTGTTGTGCGCGCCAACCAACAAGCGGCGCTGGAAAATGTCGCCCTCTGGCATGAGCGCGATATTTCTCACTCCTCGGTCGAGCGCATCATCCTTCCAGACTCCACCATCTTGACCGACTATCTGCTGGAGAAAACGACCAACCTCATCGATAAGATGGTTGTGCATCCTGAACGCATGATGCGCAATCTCGAACTCACCGGCGGCCTCATTTTCTCCGGCCAACTGCTGCTCGAACTCGCCGAGGCAGGCATGTCGCGCGAGGACGCGTATAAAGTCGTGCAGGCCCACGCCATGCGTGCCTGGCAGCAGGATTTGAATTTCCGCGAGCAGGTCGGCAACGACCCCGCGGTTACAAAATTGCTGTCCCCAGAAAAGCTGGCCCGCGCCTTCGACCTGCATCGCCAGCTGACCAATGTGGATACCATCTTCGATCGCGTCTTGAACCAGGAAGCTTGAGAGAACAGGCTGCTCGATGCCATCCGCCAAAACCCTGACCGTCGCGCTTACCGGTGCCAGTGGCGCCGTGCTGGCCCGTGAACTGCTTCTTCTGCTGGAAATAGACGAGCGGGTCGAACGCGTTCACTTCATCGCGTCCGAAAGTTCTCTTCGCGTGCTCGCGGAAGAACTCGAAGTCAGCGGCCGCAATGACCTGGTTGCGAAACTCCTCGGACAAACCAGCGCGAAAATCATCCAGCATGCCCCCGGAGACATCGGCGCGCCCATCGCCAGCGGCAGCTACCCCTGCGACGGAATGATCGTCCTTCCCTGCAGTATGGGGACCTTGGGCGCCATCGCCAACGGCCTCGCTGACAACCTGATCGCGCGTGCTGCGGATGTCTGCCTCAAAGAAAGACGGCAGCTCATTCTCTGCGTCCGCGAAACGCCGTTCAACAAAATTCATTTGCGCAATATGCAGTTGGCTGCCGATGCGGGCGCGACGATTTTCCCCGTCATTCCCATCTTCTACAACCACCCCACCGACACGCTCTCGATGGTGCGGCAATATATCTGCCGCGTGCTGGCGCACATCGGCCTGCCTCAAGACTCCGCTTATGTGTGGGCAGGCAAATCCAAATAGCCGTGTTGCGGCTGGTCAGTAGTGAAATTCCGCGCGTTGCATCGGTGGCTGGCTCCGCAGGAAATCTATCACTCGCGGCACTATGCGGCCGGAGCATGTCGCCGGCCCCATATGCCCACAGTCGAAATAAAGTTCCAGCACCGATTGCGGAATCGCCCCATAGATGCGCATCCCCACGCTTGGCGGAATCAATGCATCCTCTGCGCCCCACACCAGCAACACTGGCATACGCAGCTGTCCAAGGCGACCCGCCAAGTCGCCATCCTCCCGCAGCAGCGACTGCAGCGTTCGGTGCACCACCGGTCGATTGCGCTCCATCCTACGCAACAGATCGCGCTGTACAAACCCTGGGATGTAGTACGTGTGCGCCATCAGTACCGTTTCCAATCGCTTAAGCTGCGGAATGTTGTTCGGCTCCAAAACATCGGGTGAAAGGCTGGTCTGAAATTTCAAACCCGCGCTATCCATCGCTACTAAACGATCCACGCGTTCAGGATGCTGCAATGCAAATTCCAGCGCCACCCAGCCGCCCATCGACCAGCCAATCAGGTCCGCCTTCTCTACATGGACGGCGGTCAAAAATCCCTGGATCAGATCGACCTGCTGTCCGATCGTATACGCAATGTTGGGCCGGTCCGTCCGCCCGCACCCCAGCAAATCGATCGCATATACGCGGAAGCCGCTCTTCGCATACGATGGCATCTCCGACGTCCAATCCTCGCTGCGAGCCCCCAGTCCGTGGATCAACAACAGCGGTGTTCCCTTGCCGCCGACAAAATAATGCACGCGGTACGGTCCCACCCTGACATTTTCACTGTGAAATCCGGCAAGGCTCAACCGCGCATCTATAACCCGGTCAATCACCCACACGGGATGCCGGTAGAACACCACGCTGAAGACGATGCCGACCACCATCGCGATCAGCACGCACGCCACGCCGACACGCTGCAGCGCCGGAGATCGATGCGCGTCAGTTGCACCAGACACAGTCATGTAGACAAGGGTTTCTCACGCAGCGTAGCCGTTCTGCGATATGCAAGCGGGAACGAAAGCGGCGAACAAATTTGGCTGCCCCTCAGGGATTCGAACCCCAATATGCTGATTCAGAGTCAGCTGTCCTACCATTGAACGAAGGGGCAGTGCCGGAACGGGCGCAGGAAAGTAGCGCCCTTACTGAATATATTGGCCTCACGCTTTCCGGTCAATCCTTGCGCGCAACATGGGAACGACTCTCAGTGGCAGCGTTGCTTTCATTCTTCGCGCAGCACGTCCAGCGGTTTCTGTTGCAGAATGCGATACGACGCCAGCCATCCGGTCATGCTGGCCAGAATCGCCGCCGCGATCATGGCGCCAACTGAAATTCCCCAGTTCGGACGAAAGCTAACATCCAGCCGATGCAGCAGCACACTGGACAGCGCCAGCGCACACACCACGCCCGCAAGCCCGGCAATGCCGCCCAGCATCAAAAACTCGATACTCAACATGCGGATTACCTGCACCCGCAACGCCCCAAGAGATTTCAAGATCGCCACCTCGCGCACCCGTTGAAACCGCGTTGCGGTCACGCTCGACGCCAGGATGATTCCCCCCGCCAGCAGAACAAACCCCGCCACAAATCGCAGGATCATGGCAATCTGGTCCACTACCTTGCGGACCACTTCCAGCACATCCGCCATGTTGATCACGGTCACCGTTGGATACGCCGCGAACAAACTCTTCTCCACATCGCCGACGCGCAGCGGGTCTGCATGGAACGCGCCATACCAAACCACAGGCTGCCCCGCCAGCACGCGGCTCGGCAGGATGAATTGACTGCGCCCGTAAATGTGATCGCCGTCGGCGCGAACAATGGCAACTACGACAGCGACCATTGTTTTGTCTCCGGTCGCGAATCCAATCGTCGACCCAACTTTCAAGTGCAATGTCTTCGCCGTTTGCTCGCTCACCGCCACCTGCGGCGCGGCGCTCGCGCTTTTCCACCAGCGCCCGGCAACAATTTTCTCGCCTGCCGGCAACGCGTCCGCCCAGGTTAATGAGGTCGATCGCAGCATCCGCTTTGGATAATGCTGGATACGCAATTGATCGGCTGGCACTCCATTCATGGAAATGATCCGTGCTGAAACAATCGGGATTGTCTCCAGACCGCCCTGCACTGCCGGTTCTGACGCTATCAACTTCTTGACGCCCACCAACTCATCCGCGCCAACATCGATCAGAAATACATTCGGCACGCTCGCGGAACCGCTGCTCGTCTGCAGGTCCTGCACAATGGCGTGTTGAACAAAATAGATCGTCATCATCAGCATCACGCCCAGTCCCAGCGCGGTCAGCACGGCCGCCGACTGATTCCCTGGCCGTTGCAGATTCACCAGTCCCTGGCGCACCATCGGACTGAATCGCCTGCGTTGCCATTGCATCATCCAGCGCACCGCCGCCAGCAGACCAGATGCCGCCAGCAGCAGCACCACCAGCACCCCAAGCAGTCCGCCGGCGAACCATTCGCCCACTACCGTCGACTCCGTCAATGTGCTGGCAATCGCGGCCAGCCCTACCAAGATGACCAGAATCGAGACAATCTGAACTGGATCGCGCGGGAATATGTTCGCCCAACGTGTGCCCTGTTCCTGTTCCACATTACGCCGCAAAATTCGCAACGGACGAAAATTGCGAATCTCCAGCAACGGCGGCAGCGTGAACAGCAACGTCGTCAAAACTCCGGTACACAACCCAATCGCCACAGGAGAGAACGCAAGCTGCCCCTCTACCGGCAATGACACCAGCCTCTCCAGCAGAATGGGAAACGCGCGCGCCACGCCAAAGCCCGCCGCCACCCCCAACAGCGCACCCACAACGCCTAAGAAAAGCGTCTGCAGCAGATAAATGCGCATCACCTGTGACGAGCGCGCCCCCAGCGCCTTCATAATTGCAATGGTCTCCAGCCGCTGCTGTAAATGCGCATGCATGGCCATCGCCACGCCAATCGCGCTCAGCACCATCGTCACCAGACTCACCAGCGTCAGCATCGCCGTCGAGCGATCCAGTCCATGCACCAGCGCTGGGTTCGCCTCGCGATAATCCGTCACCTGCGCTTCAGGGAAAACAGCTTCCACCTGCTTGCGCAGGACGGCAATGTCCATGTTTTGCCGACCTGCTGGCTGCGGCAGACGAAACAGCATGCGCTCC
>JAJZCA010000165.1 GCA_021798735.1 Acidobacteriota bacterium
TCTTGCCGCCACCAGAGATACTGCGAAACAACATCCTCGCCAATATCAAATTGTGGGTCGTCCGTGCGAGGGCCGCCAATCGGACCACCCGCATCTACCAGTAAGGTATGGCCGTCGGGAGTGACGATCAGCAGTGAATCTCCCTGGCCCACGTCGATCGCCGTCACCTCCAACACTCCGCGATGGCGGGTCATGGGTACCGGCCACAGCACCAACAGCGAGCCAATAAAAATCGCGGCAAGCGCAGCCAGTTTCCAGCGACGGGACAGGCGAACCATCCAGAGCGCTGCAATCCACGCAGCAGCGAAACACAACAGAGACCAGATCGGCGGATCAGGAGTCCGAAGCCCGGAGGCCGCCAGATTGCCAAACAAGTGGATTAGCCAGGAAATGACGTGCAGCAATAATGCCGTGACTGCTCCACTGGGAACCGCGAGCGCGGGATGGATGCAGCCAAGCAAAAATGTCATCAGCGCGAGCGGCAGCAGTAACGCCAACAACGGCAGGCCGAATAGGTTCGCCGGTAAGGCCACCAAAGTAATTCGATGGAAGTAGACCGCCATCGGCAGCACCATTGCCAGTTCCACTACCATCGCGACGATCATGGCTTCGGTGAATCGTAGTCCCCATCGAACGGCTCCAAACGGCAGCCTCCAGCCCCAACGCGGTCCAACAATGTATCGCAGTCGTTCGACATACATCCGCAACGCGACGCGCATCTGTGCCACCTTGGGTGGCAGAAATGGGTCAAGCTGGAGTCGTCTTGGCAATCGAACTCCTCGCAGATAGGGCGCGAGCGTGGATTCAATCAGCGGCATGGCCACACCGGCGATCGCCAATACAGCCAAGAACGTCATCTGAAAGCTGGCATCGAACAGCGCCGAAGGATTGTGCACCAGCACGCCCAACGAGGCGATTCCAATGGCGTTCAGCGCGGCCCGTTCGCGGTACAGCATGCGACTGAACAAATAAACGGCACTCAGCCATAAGGCGCGCTGTACCGGCGGCGCAAAACCTGTAAGAAACGCGTAGGGCAACGCCAGGGAGATGGACAGAAGCGTGGCGGACAACTGGCCCATGCGCAGCTTACGCGCCAGCCAGAAAATCAGGCCGATCACAATCGTGATGTGCAGACCGGAGACGACAAGAAGATGAAAGGAGCCAGTGCGCTCGAATGCACTTCGCATGGAGTGCTGCAGACCCGCTCGGTTGCCAAACAGCATCGCACTCAGCACGCTGCTGTCCTGCAGGGTCAAGCGCATCCATTGCGGCAACCAGCGGCTCGAAGCGCTGATCGCCGCAATCTCATCCAACCGCGACGCGGCCCACGTTTGCGCGGCCGTGGCCACGCAGCCCAGCGAAGGACGCCCCTGTGGAGTCGTAACATGGACCGCACTAGCGTCCGCGCTACCGAGGACCGCGATCCCGTGCTGCGCAAGATAGTCCGGATAGTTCCAAGCTCCAGGATCGAGAAAGTACTCTGGTGTATGAAAGCGCAGATCAAGCTTCAGACGCTCGCCGCAGTGAAGCTGCGGAAGATTTTCTCCGGGGCGAGCGTATATGTTCAGCCGCATGCCGCCCACGACCGCGACTTGCCAATCGTAATCGGCGTTGAAGTCCTCGACATGATCGAGCGAGAGGTCAACCTGCTGCGTCTGTTCGGTTTTCGCGGGCCCTCCGAAGGGACCCGTCCTCGTCTCTGTCCGCGCTGAGTGAATCGCCGTCACGCTTCCGCTGACACTGCGTTGCAGACCATCGGCAAGGGTTGCAAGAGCGGGAGATGCGGGATGCACTGGCGCAACAAGAGCACAGAACTGTCCCACGGAAAACCACAGTAGCAATAGGGGCAGCCACAGAGTACGTACTGCCATCCGCGCCGCCAGCAACGCCAGCCCGACGGACAACAATGCGCTCACCAGATACAACAGCGGAGGATGCGAGACCCTGCGCGCATCGATAATACCGAGGGAAAATCCAGATGCTGCCAGTAACATGGGCGCGGTCGCGAATGACAGGCGCTCTCGACGAAATCGATACCGCGTCGCCCGCAGGGGCGCAGGTCGATATCCGCGCAATCTTCGCGCGGACAGAGCTGCCTCCGTTGGGGGAGCGGAAAGAACCATGATGGAGCCGCAGGCTCAGCGCTCCAGCATTGCGACGGTTTCCATGTGGTACGTTTGCGGAAACATATCGACCAGTTGAAGGCGAAGAAGGCGGTAGCCGGATTGTATCAATGCTGCCAGATCGCGGCCCAGTGTGGCGGGGTCGCAAGAGACATAGACGATCCTTCGCGGCCCTATTTCTGCCAGCAATTTCGCAGCCTCCACGCCGGCGCCTGCGCGGGGAGGGTCGAGCAACATCAGATCGGGTGCGGCCTGTCGCTGGGCAACCGCTTGACGAAGAAAATCGAGCGTTGTGGCCTGGACATATTCTGCCTGGCTGCCACGCAGGTTGTGGCGAAGGTCCGTGCAAGCCGCTGGGCTCGATTCAACTGCAATCACGCGCTGAAATCGATCCGCCAGCGCAACAGAAAAAAGGCCCACACCGGCGTAGAGATCCCAAGCCAGTTCACCGCGTTCGTCGCCCATGACGGCGGCAACAAACTTATCCAGCAAAGTGCGATTTATCTGAAAGAATGATCCGGCGCTTACGGAATATTCGCGGCCAGCCACACGATAGGTCACTTGCTGGCGTCCCCATTGCACCCGCGGTCGCGAAGCATGGAACTTCTCTTCAGATGCAAGCACATGCGCCCCGACGAGTTGCGGAATTTCATTCTGCAACTTCACGAAGAATTCTTTGTACGTATTCTGCTGGCCACGCTCGTGGAGTCGCGCCCACATCGTCAGGAAGAGTTCCGACTGATCGTGGGTGGTAAACATCTCAAGTTCCTGCGCATCTGCAGGAACTAAGCCTCGGGACCCCAGGGTGTGCAGGACGCCAATGCATTGATCGAGCAGCGACGCCGCGATCGGACAGCCATCGATCGCAGTCATTCGATGCGATTTCGCCTGGCGATAACCGATGGAGAATTCCGGTCGCGCATGTACCTGGAGCCGAACACGGTTGCGATATCCAAGTGGTTCGCCAACGAGCAACGAAATCACAGGCAAATCGAGGACCCCAGCCCGCGTCAGACTTTCGATCAGCATGTCCCGCTTCAGTTCCACCTGATACGAGTAGACGCCTTGTTGCAACTGGCAACCGCCGCACGTCGCGAACCACCGGCAGGGCGGAGCCACGCGAAACTCGGATCGCTGCACAATCTTCTGCGCCTCGCCCACGCAATAGCCACGGTGTTGTTGCGTAATTGTCGCTTCCACAATTTCACGGGGAAGTGTGAATGGAACAAAAACGCTGATGCCGCCGTGCTCCTCGCCGTCCGCAGGCATTCGCGCCAGACCTTGCCCCCCGTATATAACTTTTTCGATCGTCAGCTTCATGTGTGTCGCATGTAGAACAGGCTGAGACGGGGAATATTGTTTTGCTGGAATAGACAGCGTCGGAGAAATTGCTGCTCAATCTGTCGAATTTGCACGGTTTGCAGACGGCTGCGATAGGGAGCTAGTTCCCTCGCTGATTGCTCACGCAGGGCCAGCAAATCATCCGCAGGCGTAAACGTCTGGAGCGCAGAAAACAACCGGTCTTCCAACACGAGCAGTTGTTGCTCAAGGGATTCGGTCGAAATCCCCGTCGTGCTTTCCGCATTTTGGCTTTCCAGCGACGCGGCTATCTCCTCCAGTCGGCACGAGGTTTCAGAAAACATCGGCTGCGCGTTTTCTGCGGTTACGCATTCCCGCAGCGCCTGTGCATTCTCCCGCAGGTATGCTGCGATGCGTGCCGATTCAAAACCGCTTTTCTCTGGCGTGGACGTCTGTTTCCGAAGCGCTCCGGTTGCGGCTTTGTGCATGTCTTCCACGGCCCGGAGTACCTCTTGTGCGCAATAAGCGAGTCCATTGATGCGCCGCGAGCGTCCCTTCGCCTGTCGCGCTGCATACTTTTCAAACGTTGCGTCAATCCCTGCAAGGACCGCTTCCAGCGGAAATCCTGCCTCCTGCCATGTGGCAATCAGCGACCAATCGAGCGTCGACAGCATCAGCAGCGTGCCGCGCCGGCGCTGGAAGTGCTCTTCGATCTCCGTGTAGTAGTTGAAATAATTCTGCAAGGATGTCGCCTTAGGTCTTCTTCAGGTTGGCGGCATTCCGCGGACGCGAACGCGTTCCAGTGACGAGATTGCGTTCGTAAATGATACGCAATCCTTCCAGCGTGAGCGTGTCGTTGACTTCGGAAATAAACCGCGATTCGCCGGCGATCAATCGCGCCAAACCGCCGGTCGCGACACATTTCGTCTCTGGCCCAAGCTCCGCGATCATGCGCTCCAGAATGCCATCCACCAACCCGATGTGACCGTAGAACAGGCCTACTTGCAAATTATCCACGGTGTTTGTGCCAATTACTTTTGGGGGACGCTTGATCTCTACCCGCGGTAAGCGCGCTGCGCGCGCAAACAGTGCCTCTGCGGCGACGTTCACTCCGGGAGCGATTGCGCCTCCAAGAAATTCTCCTTGCTTGGAAACAACATCGAAGTTCGTTGCCGTGCCGAAGTCCACAACAATGCAAGGCCCCCCGTATCGCTGAAAGGCCCCGACGCAATTCGCAACTCGATCAGCGCCCACTTCGCCGGGGTTGTCAGTTAGAATCTGCAGCCCGGTTCTGACTCCAGGCTCGATAAACAAGGGTTTGTGGTTGAAGTATCGTTCGGAAAACTGACGCAAAATCCAATCGATGGGCGGAACAACGGACGCGATGACAATGCCGCTGATTTCTTTGCTATCCACGCCTTCGGTTTGCAGCAGGTTGCGAATCAGGATGCCATACTCATCCGCGGTTTGCGCTTGACGCGTGCTGATCCGCCACGTCGCGCGTAGCTCCCCAATGCGGTCCCCAAGGGCGGGATAAATTGCGATAACGGTATTGGTATTGTTGACGTTGAGTACCAGCAGCATCTCTCTTAACCTTTCGACGATCGGTCACGGACCCCGCCGGACAATACCGTGCGGACGCCGTCTGCGGTTTGTACGCGAAGAAATCCGTTTCTATCCAAGCCTGCGGTGACGCCAGTGTACCCCCCCGCTTCGTCAACAAAAACCTGTTTCCCGCAGATCCAACTGGATTTTTTCTCAAGGCGGGCCAAAATGCCAGCACAGGCGCTGGCATGATTTTCCGGCGTCATCAATGAATTTATCTCGTGCATCAAGGAGTCCAAAATCGCGATCAGCAGATCCTGCCGCGCAGGAACGCGATCCGTTTCAAGACACAACGACGTAGCCACGGCACGCAGTTCGGGCGGAAATTGTCGATGGTTCACGTTGATTCCGATCCCGATGACGGCGTAGCGCACGTGTTCAGCTTCGGCATTCATTTCCAGCAGGATCCCACCGACTTTTCGTCCATCGAAAAGCAAATCGTTCGGCCAGCGAATATCTGTAACTATTCCGGTTGCATTTTCAATGGCCGCCTGCACGGCTAGTCCGGTAGCAAGCGACAGCCAAAGTCCGTCCGCAGCTGCCATTTGCGGTCGCAACAAAATGCTGACGTAAAGACCCGCGTACGGTTCAGAAAGCCACGCGTGATCGCCGCGCCCCTTGCCTGCGGTCTGTTCCTCTGCAATGTAAACCGAACCGTGAGGAGCGCCTTTCGCCGCTTCTTGCATGGCAAGCGTATTTGTAGACCCGATGGAAGGGAAAATGTGCAGCTTGCCTCCAAAAATTGTTTTCGCAAGGGCTGCATTCAGAGCATCGAGATCGAGAGTGTCCACCATACAGTCGATGTCTAGAAGATTTCCGCAGTGATCTTCATGCTCAAATCGATTGCCGAAACGGAATGCGTGAGCGCGCCGACGGAAATATATGTCACCCCGGACTGCGCATATTTTCTGACCGTTTCCAGCGTGATTCCGCCAGAGACTTCGACCGGAATTCTTGGGATTTGCTTGCGCGCGATTCCGACAGCGCGCTTGGCTTCTGACGGCGTCATGTTATCCAACAGCAACGAGTCGGCGCCGCCCGCCAGAGCTTGCTCGAGTTCCTGCAGAGAGCGCACTTCGATTTGAATCTTTTGCCCCGACGATCTCCGTTGCATGGCGAGAGCCAGCACCTTGACAACGCCGCCACCCAAAGAAATATGGTTGTTCTTGATTAAGACGCCGTCGGCCAAGTCCATTCGGTGATTCTGGCCACCGCCACAACTGACGGCGTACTTGTCCAGCAGGCGCAGCCCAGGCGCTGTCTTGCGCGTATCGAGAATCACGACACCCGTGCCCGCGACCTCGTCAACATACTTGCGCGTTTCCGTTGCAATGCCGCACATGCGTTGCAGCAAATTCAGCGTTACCCGCTCACAAGCCAGGATGGTACGAGCGTTCCCGCGGATCACCGCAATCGCTTGCCCCTTGCGCACGCGCACGCCGTCGAATATCTCTGGATGGTGTACCACTTCAAAGCGTCGTGAGGGGCTTTGATCCAGTTTGCGGAACACTTCCAGAATGCGCGGAATGGCGTCCCACCCAGCGAGAACGCAGTCCTGCTTGGCGAGGATGGTCGCCGAGGCAGGCAGCTTCGGATCGAGCGTCAGCTCCGTCGTAGCGTCGTGCGTCGCATGGTCTTCGATGAGGGCCTGTTCGAGGATCGCCGTGACGCGCTTGGTCTTCCAGTCCATCGCTTATCGACTCCCGACGGTATCGAGCGAATCCAGCGCCGCGTGTGTTTTTTCGATGAGCACGGTCAACTCATCTGCGCGTGTTCGCAGTCCTTCGACAATTTTTGCTGGCGCCTTGGCGAGAAAACCGTCATTTTGTAACTGTGACTGTTTCGATTGCATTTCCTTCTCGTATTTGGCCAGGTCTTTGATCAGACGCTCGCGCTCTGCGGGTATGTCGATGGGTTTTTCGTAATGCAAGGAAACTTGGTAGTTCACGCCCTGTCGACTTATAGCTTCATTCGTGGCCGGTTGTTCGTAATTAATATCGCTGATTCGCGCAAGTTTTTGAATAATATCAGCGTTATCCTTGCAAATCGTAGTCGCCTGTTCCGCACCATAGAGAAAAATGGCAATCTTTTCGCGCTCCGGAACTTCCTGCGCTTTGCGGAGATTCCTTATGTCAGAAATTACTTCCTTGAGCAAGAACATTTCTGTATCTACGGTTGTGTGCCGCGGTTCTATGGAATCGCGCTCCATAGCTTTCAGTACTGGGTCGTACATTTGCGGATAGCTCGATAGCGCGATACTCCTTGTTGGCGGTTGACCTTCGTAAATCGATTGCCAGATTTCTTCTGTCAAGAAAGGCATGAGAGGGGAAAGCATACGCAATGAGGCTTCCATCACTGCTACAAGAGTCATTAAGGATTTATAGGTTAGCGATTGATGCGAGTCTTGTTCAAAATCAAACCGCAGTTTGACGATCTCAAGATACCAGTCGCACAAATCGCCCCAAATGTAGTGGTAAATGAGATCGGCGGCCTCATGAAATGCATAGTCTTGAAGTGCGCTATTAACGTTGACCAAGGTGTCAGCTAAACGCTCAACAATCCATCTCGCTTCGAGCGGAGCGTTTGCTGCCGGTTGTAGTGCTGCGTCGAGATGCTGGAGATCAACTTCAATCCCCGCTTCCTTCGCCCGATCCATCTGCATGAAGATGAATCGCGCGGCGTTCCAGATTTTGTTGGCGAAGGCGCGATAGCCTTCGGTGCGGGCTTCGCTGAAGGCGATGTCCGTTCCGGGAGAGGCCATGGAGGCCAGCGTGAAACGCACGGCGTCGGTGCCGTAGCGATGAATAATGTCGATGGGGTCGATGACGTTGCCCTTGGTCTTCGACATTTTCTGGCGGTCGGCATCGCGCACCAGC
>JAJZCA010000166.1 GCA_021798735.1 Acidobacteriota bacterium
GCAAGAGCCGGAGGCACTTGTGCTGGCACGGGAATTGCGTCGCGCGGGGTTGCGAGTGGAGTTGGGCGATGGATCGTTCCGGCTGAAGAAATCGTTTGAGATGGGGAATAAAGTGGCGCGGGCGATTGTGTTGTTTGGAGAAGACGAGGCAAAGTCGGGCGTGATGACGTTGAAGGATTTCGCGACCGGAGAACAGACGAAAGTAGTGCGCAGCGAATTGGCGGAATTTCTTCGCACGAAATAAGGGTGCGGTATCGGGGTTGGTTGACCCCGCGATTTTCTTTGTGGGACTGGAGAATCCCAGGTCTCAAAATCGAGACCTGGGGCACCCAGATTCTCTAGCGGCGCGAAGAAGCAGCAGGTCTGCGGATTCTTGGGAATGACGGACATTTTTAGGCAGTTGAAGGCAATAAAAATTCAGAAAGCAATTAGGAAACGATGGCACTGGATCTTTTAGGGAATTTGCAGCGAACACATAGGTGCGGAGAGCTGCGGCTGTCTGCGGATGGTCAGCAAGTCGTGGTGATGGGGTGGGTGAATCGTCGCCGCGATCATGGGAATTTAATTTTCCTGGATATGCGGGACCGCGGTGGAATTGTGCAGATTGTGCTGGACAAGGAACTTTGTCCGGAGGCGCACGCCAAGGCAGAGGCAGTGCGGCCGGAATACGTAGTTGCAGTGCAGGGGAAGGTGCGCCGACGGGATGCAGTGTCGATCAATCCGAACATGCCGACGGGCGAAATTGAGATCGACGCAGATGAATTGCGTATTTTGAACGACGCGAAGACGCCGCCCTTTTCGCCGGCGGAAGACGCGATCGGAAACGAAGAGCTGCGCTTGAAATATAGGTATGTCGACCTGCGCCGGCCAGCCATGCAGGAGAACATGATCCTGCGGCACAAGGTGGCGCTGGCGATTCGGCAGTATCTTTCCGGCGAAGGATTTCTGGAGATTGAAACGCCGTTTATGACGCGGTCGACGCCGGAAGGCGCGCGCGATTACCTGGTGCCGAGCCGGGTGCATCCGGGCGAATTCTATGCGCTGCCGCAGTCGCCGCAGATGTTCAAACAGATTTTGATGATTGGCGGACTGGATCGCTATTTTCAGATTGCGCGCTGTTTTCGCGATGAAGATTTGCGCGCCGATCGGCAGCCGGAGTTTACCCAGATTGACCTGGAGATGACGTTTCCTCAGCAGGAGACGGTGTTTCGCGTGGTGGAAGGATTTTTGACGGCGGCCTTTTGTGAGGCGGGAATTACTTTGTCAACTCCATTTCCGCAGATCACGTATGACGATGCGATTCGCCGCTTCGGCATCGACAAGCCGGACATGCGTTTGCCGGAGTTGACGGATGTTCGCGGTGAGTTTGAGGCGGGCGAGCTTGAGTCGCTGAAGATTGAGCCCGGTCTGCCGATAATTGCCATCGTCATTCCTCATAAGCAGGCGATGAGCAATACGCAGAAGAAGGCGTTCATCAAGGAGGTGGAGGCGGGGCTGGGGCCGGATCTTGCGTATCTGGATGTGGAGCGGCTGGCCAGCAGCGCGCAGTACGCGGTGTTGGCGCAGAGAATCGATGGCGCTGCGGCAAGTAATTGCAAGCTTGAACGGATCGAGCCGGAACATCGGCTGGTGGTGGTGAGCCCGCGTGTTGGTGCAAACAAGTCGCGCGACCACGCGTGGATTTACAAGAAGGCGGGATTGCTGCGGCTGGAGCTTGCGAAGCGATTCCGCGAGGAACACGGAGCCTTCGAGAAGAAGGGCACGGCGGAGGATTACAAATTCCTGTGGGTGACCGATTTTCCGTTCTTCGAGTGGGATGAAGAGGCAAAAACGTGGACGTTTGCGCACCACCCGTTTACCTCGCCGCACGAGGACGACCTGAAGGCCGGGCGCATGGAGTCGGATCCCGGCGCGGTGCGGGCGCTTGCTTATGATATCGTGCTGAACGGAATTGAGCTAGGTTCGGGATCGATTCGTATCCATCGCCAGGAAGTGCAGCAGCAGATTTTTCATTCGCTGGGCATGAGTGAGGCAGAGGCGAAGGAAAGATTCGGATTCTTCCTGGAAGCACTGGAGTATGGGACGCCTCCGCATGGCGGCATTGCGTTGGGCCTCGACCGGATTGTGATGATTCTTGCCGGAGCGCAAAGCCTGCGCGAGGTGATTGCGTTCCCGAAAACGGCGAAGGCGGTGGACCTGATGGTGGATGCACCATCACCGGCAACGGAAATGCAACTGAAAGAGTTACATATTCAGCGACGGCGGAGTTAGGGCGGTGGCCGCGTAATTTCGTGTGTAGAACTGGAGAATCCCAGGTCTCAAAATCGAGACCTGGGGCACCCGGATTCTCTTGCTGTGAGAAGAAAACGCAGGTCTCGATTTCGGTTGCGTCGCCGCCTTGTTTTAGTAGGCCGGGATGCCGGTGATGCTTTGGCCGATGATGAGGGTGTGCATGTTGTGGGTGCCCTCGTAAGTTTTTACGGACTCCAGGTTCATCATGTGGCGCATGACGGGATAGTCGTCGGTGATGCCGTTGGCTCCGAGGATGTCGCGGGATTTGCGCGCACACTCGAGCGCCATCCAGACATTGTTGCGCTTGGCCATGGAGATGTGTTCGTGGCCCACTGTTTTCGCATCTTTCAAGCGGCCCACCTGGAGTGAAAGCAGCTGCCCCTTGGTGATTTCGCTGATCATCCAGGCGAGTTCTTCCTGAATCATTTGATGGCTGGCGATGGGCTGGTCGCGGAACTGCTTGCGCAGCAGGGAATATTGCAGCGCCGTGTCGTAGCACGCCATGGCCGCGCCGAGCGCGCCCCAGCTGATGCCATAGCGCGCCTGATTCAGACACATGAGCGGCGACTTCAAGCCGCCGCTGCCGGGCAGCAACGCGGAAGCGGGCACGCGCACATCCTGCATGGAGAGGCCGGAGGTGACGGAGGCGCGCAACGACCATTTGCCGTGGACGTCGTAGGCGCTGAAGCCGGGGAGTTTGGTGTCGACCAGAAATCCGCGGACACGACCGTCTTCATCATCCACCTTGGCCCAGACGATCGCGACGTCGGCCAGGGTACCGCTGGTGATCCACATTTTTTCGCCGTTCAGGATGTAATCGCCGCCATCTTTTTTGGCGCGGGTACGCATGCCGCCGGGATTGGAGCCGAAGTCGGGCTCGGTGAGGCCGAAGCAGCCGAGTTTTTCGCCGGTGGCCATCTGCGGCAGCCATTCATTTTTCTGCTCGTCGGAACCGAACGCGTGGATGGGGTACATGCACAACGCGGATTGCACGCTGACAAAACTGCGCACGCCGGAATCGCCGCGCTCGGTCTCCTGCATGACCAATCCATATTCGACATTGTTCATGCCGGCACAACCGTAGCCTTCAATGGTGGCGCCGTAAAAGCCAAGCTCGCCCATGGGGCGGATCAACTCTTTTGGGAAGCGGCCTTCGCGGTTGCACTCCTCAATGATGGGAATGAGATTGTCTTCAATAAACTGGCGCGCGGTGTCGCGGACGAGGCGCTCGTCTTCGCTGAGCAAGGTGTCGAAGCCGATGAAATCGACCCCCTTAAATTTGAAAGCCATACGATCTTCTCCGTATACAAACCTGCAAACCCTTTAGGCTAGCAGAGCAGAGCGATCGGCGCAGAAGTCAACCGGACGATAGGGGTAGGACGTACGGGATCCGAGAGTCTGCTGGAGTGGAAGGTCGATACGATTCAGGGCCGCCGACATAGGCCCTGTGGCTAAACCACAGGACCTATGTCATCCTTATGCGGTATTCGCACAGGAGGGTTCGATAACGGATGTAAAGCTGGACCTGCTGCAGGGAACTCTCGATTTGATGGTGTTGCAGACGCTGTCCACACTGGGCACGCTGCATGGTTATGGCATTGCACGGCGCATTGAACAGATGAGCGGCGACGAGATTCTGTTGAACCAGGGGACCATCTACGCCTCGCTGGTGCGGCTGCAGCAGCGAGGATGGATTTCCGCCGAGTGGGGTACCTCCGAAAACAATCGCAAGGCGAAGTACTACGCCATTACCGAGAGCGGCCGTAAGCACATGGCAAAAGATGCGGCGCACTGGCAGCGGCTTTCCAGCGTGATGGGCCGGGTGCTGGCCATGCCGACGGAAAGAGATCTGTGATGGGGGCGATGCGAGAGGCGTGGAACCGGGTGCTGTCGTTCGCTCACACGGACCAGCGTGATTTGGAGATGGAAGCGGAACTCGCCAGTCATGTGGAGTTGGCGGTGGAAGAGAACATGCGGCAGGGAATGCCGGAAGCGGAAGCGTGGCGGAGGGCGCTGGTGAAGATGACGTTGAATTTCGCGGCTTCCATGCTCAGGTATCCATGGTAGACGGTATTGGCTCGCAACCCCTCCGAGGCCAAGAAGGGGCTTGGTGGGGGCGTTTGGGGAAAGTAAGCCGTCCTGAGAAATTTTCAGCCGGGAGACGTAGACGCCAGTGGGCTGGGTTGCATCGCATTTAGGTATGCCAGTGTGGGAAAGGGCGTGTGCGCCGGCTGTCCTACTGCTGAACGTACCTTTCCGGAAAAAGATTGTGGAGACGATTGCTTGAAGAGTCGGCAGGGGTGGGTGATAGCGGCGTCGTTGCTTGGGCTGCTGGTTGCGGGTTGCGCGGGCGGGTCGGTAGGGAACACAATTGCGCCCACTCCGCCGAGCGTGTCCTCGGTGTCGGTGGTATGCACGCCTTCTTCCATCGCTACAGGAGCCACTTCGCAATGCAACGCCACCGTGGATGGGACGGGAAGTTATAGCTCGACGGTTATATGGACGGCGAGCAGCGGGTCGATCAATGCGAACGGACTTTTGACCGCGCCGGCTTCCGCAGCCACCGTAGTGGTGACAGCGACCAGCAGCGAAGACACAGGCAAGTCGGGCACCGCGACCGTGATGGTGGCGACGCAGTCGAGTCCGCCAACGATTTCTTCGGTGTCGGTAGCGTGTAATCCTTCGACCGTGGCTCCCAGTGCGACCTCGCAATGCAAGGCCACGGTGCAGGGGACGGGAAGTTTCAGCTCGACGGTGAACTGGTCGGCCAGCGGCGGAACGATCAATGCAAGCGGATTGTTCACCGCGCCTGGATCGGCGGGATCGGTGACCGTGACCGCGACCAGCACGCAGGATTCGAGCAAGTCGGGAACCGCGACGATCACCGTGGCAACGCAATCGACTCCGCCGACGATTTCTTCGGTTGGAGTGAGCTGCAATCCTTCGACGTTGGCCCCAGGCGGGACGTCGCAGTGTAGCGCGGCGGTGAAAGGCACGGGGAGCTACAGCTCGACGGTGACCTGGGCGGCCAGTGGGGGCACGATCAATGCAAGCGGACTATTCACTGCGCCCGCTTCGGCGGCTACGGTGACGGTGACTGCGACCAGCACACAGGATCCAACCAAATCGGGCATGGCGACGATTACGGTGAAGGCGGCGGCGCCGACGATTTCCTCGGTTGGAGTGAGCTGCAATCCTTCGACAATCGCTCCCAACGCGACTTCGCAGTGCGCGGCGACGGTGCATGGGACGGGAAGTTTCAGTTCGACCGTGAAATGGACGGCCAGCGGCGGCAGCATTGATGCGACGGGGCTGTTCACTGCGCCCGGCTCGGCGGGCGCGGTGACGGTGACCGCGACCAGCACCGCAGACACGACGAAGTCGGGGACGGCGACGATTACCGTGCAGGCAGCAACGCCGCAGAGCAAGCATGTTGTCCTGGTGATGGAAGAAAACAGGAGCTACTCCGCTGTGGTGGGGCAGACAAGCGTGTGGCCCAACCTGAATCATCTGATCGGCACCGGAGCCCTGCCGACGCATTACTATGCGAGCACGCATCCCTCGATCGGCAACTACTTTATGCTGACGACAGGACAAATATTGACGAACAACGATAGCTCTACGAAGGTGTGGAACGTGGACAACATGGCGCGACGGATGCTGGCTGCCGGAGTATCGTTCAGGATTTACGCGGAAGGGATCACGCAGGGATACCTTGGCGGGAACACCGGGCTGTATGTGATCCGGCATAATCCGTTTGCGATGTTGTCCGATATTGCCGACGACAAGACGGTGGCGAATGCGCATATCTGGCCATTCACGCAGTTTGCTGCCGACGTGGCGAACGGCAGGTTGCCGGAATACTCCTTTATTGTTCCGAATATCGATGACGATGCGCACAATGGAACAGCGCAGCAGGCCGACACGTGGTTGCAGTCGAACGTGGTCGATCCGTTGTCGACGTACTCCGCATTTGAGCCGGGAGGGGATGGCGTTCTGATTGTGGATTTCGATGAAGCGGCCACCAGCGATACGACCTACGGCGGCGGCCATGTGGCGTGCGTGCTGTGGGGGCCGGTGGTCAAGGCAGGCTACACGCAAAGCTCCACCACGGTGTACCAGCACCCAAGCCTGTTGCGCACGGAGATGGAGTTGCTGGGACTGTCGGGCCCCCCAGGAGCCGCGGCCAGCGCGCCGTTGATGAATGAGTTTTTCGCGCCGTAGCCGGTGTCGGCAGGGCAAGTTTTGCATATCCTCCGAGGCTTCCTGCATCCAAAGGGAAGCTATGTACAACGCAAAAGCATTCTCCGCTGTTAGTGCGACATCGCCGCTTGCTTCCACCACGATCGCGCGGCGCGATCCAACCGAGACCGACGTGCAGATTGAGATACTTTTCTGCGGCGTTTGTCACTCCGACCTGCATCAGGTGCGCAATGAGTGGAGCGGCTTCATGCCGACCGTGTATCCCTGTGTGCCGGGGCATGAGATTGTCGGACGCGTCACGAAAACCGGCGCGGACGTGAAGAAATTCAAACTGGGCGACCTGGCGGCTGTGGGCTGTATGGTAGACTCCGACGGGACTTGCCCGGAGTGCCAGCGCGGCGAGGAGCAGTTCTGCCCCAACGGGACCCTGACCTATAACTTCCCTGACAAGCATACCGGGGGCGTGACGTATGGCGGCTATTCCGACAGCGTGGTGGTCGATCAGCGCTTTGTACTGAAGGTTCCCTCGAACCTGGACCTGGCCGGGACCGCGCCGCTGCTGTGCGCCGGCATCACCACGTACTCACCGCTGCATCACTGGGGAGTGACCAAGGGGAAGAAAGTCGGGATCGTCGGGCTGGGCGGACTGGGGCACATGGGCGTGAAGTTTGCGCACGCGCTGGGCGCGCATGTGGTGCTGTTCACGACCTCGCCGGGCAAGAAGGAAGACGCGCTGCGGCTGGGCGCGGACGAGGTGGTCGTTTCCCACAACGCGGACGAGGTGGCCAAGCACGCCGGCAGCTTCGACTTTATTCTGGATGCTGTCTCGGCGAATCACGACATCAACATGTACCTCAACTTGCTGCGCCGCGACGGAAACCTGACGCTGGTGGGCGCACCGGAGAAGCCGCTGGCATTGGCAGCCTTCCCCTTGATTATGGGCCGCCGCAGTCTTTCCGGCTCCCCGATTGGGGGCATTGCGGAGACGCAGAAGATGCTGGACTTTTGCGGGGAGCACAACATCACCGCGGATGTGGAAGTGATTCCAATCCAGAAAGTGAACGAGGCGTACGAGCGGCTGTTGAAGTCCGATGTGAAGTACCGCTTCTCGATCGACATGGCTTCACTGAAGAACGCATAGTTGCAGGGAGCGAATCTCTTCGATTCTACTCAAGCCAGGTCACGGCTTGAGTAGGCCATGGGCGCTCAGAACAAGGCGGGTTCGACAGCCTCTTCAAGGCGGGTGGCCCACTCAAGCTTCTGTTGCTTGAGTGGGGGCGAAAAGGCAAAGGCAACCGCAGGTCCTTCGACTCCGTTTGGCGTTGCCAAAGGCATTTCCGCTGTTACTGTGATGCGAGCATCGCTCTATCCCACCCTAGCTACGCTAGGATGGGGCACCC
>JAJZCA010000167.1 GCA_021798735.1 Acidobacteriota bacterium
TGCGAATGAAGGTGGGGATAGAGCCATGCAGATCAAGCAGCGTGTGCATTTTGACAGCGGCCTTATACTTGCGGAATCTGGCCCAGGGGAAAAGCGCCAGACAAAGATCGATGGTCGTCGAGTCGAGTGCGTACAGATCGCGCACATCCGCGATGTCAGTCGAGTCGTTGGCATAGAGCGTTATCGCCGTGCGGATTAACACCTGAGCAAAGTCAGTAAAGATGCGCCAATCGCGGTTCTCGTTGGCATCGGCCAACGTGGAACGCGCCACGGCAGCACCAATGCCCAGGTGATACAGCTTGGGGCCAATCGCTCCCAGACAGGCTTCGATGTCGCGCAGGCTCTCCCGGTAGGGCAACTGGGCAAAGGCCATGGCCAGATACTGCTCCCAGCAAGAAAGCCTCTTGGTGTAACGGTCACCGCCATAGCGAACCACACAGCGCCGGAACTCGCGGTCAGGAAGAAAGCCAATCAACTGGGAGAAGATGCTCTTGCCTTCGTTCATCCCTCCATCTTGGGAGGTCCGGCAGGAGGCAGGCACGCGTTTCAAATCACGGCAAGCAAAAACGCCCATAACGTGCTTGTTTTATATGGGTTGCGCGATCAGAGTGCAGCTTTTACCGGACAGCCGCGATAAAATGTAAAGCTCGTGGAGATAATTTGGAGCCTGCCTTAAGAGGATTTCATGATGCGGATCGCCTGAAAGAAACACAGCCCAAGGATCGCGATGTTGGAGGAGTAGATGCGCACCGCTCCATTGGAAGTCCGATGAGTGGAGAACTGCGCCATTTACGGACGCCCCAATGTTTACCAGAGCTAGCAGGGAACCCAGCACTAGCAGGATTTTAGAGGTAAGGACGTCCAGCAGGAGATCATGCCTCGGCTGGGTGGCGGGAGCGGAAACTTGGGCAGGTGTGATGCTCATACTATCGTTTGGTATCTTCGCCTCCACGTTCACGTCTTTCGCTTGAGTCCGCTTGCGTGATGGAGGCCCACTAATTTACCTGGGTATCTATCGCAAGCGGGTTGATTTGTTCAAGGCCTTTTGCGGCCAGCAGCACAGTGAAAGCTTCTTTATTCGGAGTGTCCATCATGCCTGGCTGCTGATACTCAGGGATGATCTCTTTCACCTTCTGCCGGATCGAAACGGCACTCCCATCCAGAAGTTTCGTCAGTTGCTGGAGTTGAATTTTCAAATTGGGCCAGTTCACGATTCTACCTTTGGCCATGCGAAGCCCATCGATAGACGTCGGCACCATTTCTTCATCGCCGTAGAACAACTCCTCGTAGAGCTTCTCTCCTGGGCGCAATCCGGTGTACCGGATGGGGATCTCCGCTTCCGACTTACCGCTAAGACGCAGCAGCATCTTCGCCAGATCGACAATTTTGATGGGTTCGCCCATGTTGAGGACATAAATCTCCCCATTCCCCCCGATAACCGAAGCCTGAAGCACCAGAGATACGGCTTCGCTAATGGCCATAAAAAATCTCGTCATTTCAGGATGCGTAATGGTTATGGCATCCCCTCGCGCTATCTGAGACTTAAAAGTTGGCACCACGCTGCCCTGCGATCCCAGAACGTTCCCGAAGCGCACAGACATGGATTTCAACCTGCCGACCGGGCGTGACGCGACAAGCAGCTCGCCGATGCGCTTCGTGCATCCCATAAAGCTCGATGGGTTTACGGCCTTGTCGGAGGAGATCAGGACAAAGCGATCGCATCCAGCTTCCTCAGCAATCTCCAACAGTTTCCAGAGGGCAATCACATTGTTTTTGGTGGCCTCTGCGACGTTGGCCTCGACAAGAGGTACATGCTTGTAGGCCGCGGCGTGGAATATCACCTGCACATGGTTCTCGGTAAGCACTTTTTTCATGGTGCCTGCATCTGCTGCATCGGCCATCCAGAGGTGAAACTTCTTTTCACAAGATGCATCGGTCAAAGCCTCCAGGCTTTCGCCGAGATGGAACAGAGCGGTCTCGTCCCGGTCGATGCAGATAAGTTTTTCCGGATCGCACTGTAAGATTTGGCGGCACAGCTCGGAGCCGATGGAAAGCCTCCTCCACGGCCAAACGGCCATTGCGTTCGCCTGTCCGCTACGTTACCAACGGATCAGGGAAACTGATTTGAGATTGATTTACAGAACTTGCACTGTTATGATTGCTCCGATATCTGAATGCTAGCCTACTGCGTGGTTGGAACATAGATTTTAACACCCTAATGCACGAGTGCGATTATCTTTTCTTTAAAGGATCTTCAAAGGCATACTGTCGGACAATTACGTTTGGAGATTGCGTTGTGAGTATAAATCCTGTCATTGTGCCCTATGCAAATGCAAAGTTGAGCCGAACTATTTCCGCAAATCGAGACAATGATTTTCTCTCAATGATCGAGATGAGAGAATTGGATCTGAAAGCAGAGCCTAATGCCAGTCCCTGGTGCATGTCCTCACTTAAACGTTTTTTTGATTTGGCCTGTGCGATCCCAGTGCTGGTTTTGCTTTCACCTGGGATGCTGATAGTTGCCGTGCTCATACGGCTGACCTCCAAGGGACCGATTTTATTTCGCCAACAGCGAGTTGGCTTATATCGTAAGGAATTCACGATTTACAAGTTTCGTACCATGTCCCATGATAGCGAGTGCGTTGGCCCTTGCGTTACGAAAGCAGGGGATTTACGATTGACAGGCATTGGTCGATTCTTGCGCAAATATAAGCTAGATGAGATGCCCCAGCTATATAACGTTTTGCGGGGAGACATGAGCCTAGTAGGTCCTCGGCCTAAGCTCCCGCAACATGAGCACCTTGAAATGCATTATCGACCGGGAATAACCGGTGCAGCTACGCTGGCATTTGCTAACGAAGAATCCCTATTATACGAAATCCCTGAAGAAAAATTGGAAGACTTCCACGTAAATGTGGTTTCGCCCCTCAAGAAGTTGCTCGACTGCCAATACCATGAACGGGCTACGTTTCTCAGCGACTTTTGCCTACTTATGAGCACGCTGTTCAAGAGGTCCAATTGCCGAGATTTACGTATTGTCTCAGATCTGCTACAAGAGCAAAGAGCTACCTGGTCGAACTAAGGATCAGAACTTGCAAATCTGCATTGCTATTGACATCGATGAACATATCGATTAATTACATATCGACTTTGTGTAGGTATTAACCAGTGCCGAGCTCAAATTGGGGGGGGGGATTTGAAGATTGTTTTGTTGGCGAATACCGACTGGTATCTTTATAACTTCCTATTCCCCTTGGCGGATAAGTTACGGAACGCTGGCCATGAAGTTGTGCTGGTTTCGCCCCCCGGCAAGTACTCTGGATTGCTGGTTAGGATGGGATTTCACCATGTTCCGCTTACCTTTTCTAGAAGCGGAGTAAACCCATTCTCCGAAATTATGGTGATTCGGCGTTTGCATGCGATTTACCGGCGTGAACAGCCGGATCTTTTGCATCATTTCACAATCAAATGCGTACTCTACGGCTCCATCGCTGCCAGGTTAGCGAGCTTATCTAGCGTCGTCAATACCGTGCCAGGTCGCGGACATGTGTTTGTGGATAAGGGCTGGCGACCTCGTATACTCCGTCCGCTGGTAAAAATGATGTATCGCGTCGCGCTGCGAACTACACATATCATTTTTATGAATCCTAATGATCGCGATCTTTTCCTGAATAATGGCTTGGCATATCCTGAGTCGATCCATGTGATCTGCGGTTCTGGAGTGGACACCTCGCGGTACAGCCCCTGCGGGCGTGCATCCAATACCGACGAAGTTCAGGTGCTCTTTGCCGGGCGACTATTGTGGTCAAAGGGGGTGGGGGAGTATGTGGAAGCGGCACGACTCGCACAGGAGAGCATGCCCGGCTTGCGCTTCGTCGCTGCTGGTGAGCCAGACCCAGGTAACCCTGCCTGCATCTCAGACGACGTTTTGAGGAGTTGGAAGAAAGAAGGGATTGTGCAATTTATAGGGCAATGTGACGATATGCGAAGCTTGATTGCAAACACCGATATTGCTGTCTTGCCTAGCTATGGAGAGGGATTGGCGCGATTCCTGTTAGAGGCGGCTTCGTCAGGCTTGCCATTGGTGGCATCCAATGTATCGGGCTGTCGCGAGATCGTCCGAGATGGAGTCAATGGCTATTTAGTTCCAGTTCGCGAAGCACCCTCGCTAGCTCATGCAATTCTAAAGCTGGCACGCAACCGGGAGCTGCGCGTGGCCATGGGAGCTGAGTCGCGCCGCATGGTCTGCGCCGAGTTTTCCAAGGAAGAAATACTACGGCAAATTATGGACGTCTATTTTTTGACACTCAAGGATGAAAAGAGGTCAGAGTTTGAGTCTGGAGTGGACCCCAAAATTGAGGCGGCTCTTGACCTCAATTAGGAGTGGAGGTTGGCCGTCATCAGGAATAGACCAATCGATCGTTTTCTTGCCATTTCCGGGCACTTCATTTTCAATGCCTGCTAATGTCGTTCTGTGCGCGAGCGGTTGAAATTCTGCCAGTACGTCGGCGTGCTTTTTCCTGCACGCAAGTCTCCTTAAATAGTCTTCAAATCTATATGCGCTGAGAACTTGGGAGCCCAATCGCATTGCTGTAACCAGATTTCTCATTTCCTGGAATTGGAGAGTGCCGATAATCTCTCTCCCACCTGGGAGCTTTATTGCCGGAGCTCCAAAATCGTAGCGCCATAGCCCCGTGAGGGAATCCTCAAAACACAATGACCTCACTAAATCGAGCGGAACTTTGTCGTATAGGTCATCTGTTTTTTGTCCTGAAAGACCCTGTAATATCGCATGTCGGATGAAGCACCTGCGGAAATCTTGAGTTGACTTAATAAGTCGGCTAGGTACTCTCATTGAGAGATCCTCTGGGCTGATTATGAGGAAGGCGGGTGGCCGATGTCCCCAGGCGCGGGAAGAACCAGAATATGGGTGCCCCAGGTCCGGATTTTCGGACCTGGGAGGGTTGCCAAATCAACCGGCGAAAACCGTGCAGGCACCGATCTTGGCGCGAGGCCGGCTCGCCAATGTCTTCAAACCGCAGCGTCGCCCCCAGCAACCGAAACAAAATAGCGCCCACCGGTGGCAGAACCGCCAGCGCCATCCGCCGCTTCCAGTTGTTGTGTTGTGCAGGCACAGGCCTATTCTAGCTTTTGGAGGCAGGCCGTACAATTACAGGCAGTTCAGGAAAGCACATGAATATTAGGCAAGGAATGTTCCGGCTGTGGGTCATAGCAAGCGTATTGTTTGTGATCGCCGTTGGGGTAAGTTCGTACAGCGGGATTCGGCAAGAATTTAAGGACGCTTATACCGATTGGGATGCAGTGGTAAAAGAGTATGGTGGCTATACTCTATACCCGACCGATTGCGAAAAGGCGCGCGGCACGGCTGGTACAGACTACTCGGTAAGCAAAGATCTTTGCTGGTACCGAATTGAAGATTTTAGGCGTTTATTTCCCGAATATAACAATGTGAGCGACCGCGTTCTAGACCAAAAACTGTACGCTAAAGTCGGACAGCCCATTCAAAAACTCCACCCTTGGGTTAAGCTCATGGAAACTGTTGCTGTGGCCGTTGCTGTACCGCTCGCCGTCTTTGCTCTAGGTTGGTCCTTGTTCTGGGCCTTTGCTGGGTTTCGTGGTTCGTCTTCAGATAAAGGTGGGCAGGGAGCAACTGCCTAATGGAGTTTTAAGACAGAGGTAGCCGCTCATGGCGGGTGGAGGCGGTTCCACCGCTCACAGCCCCAAAATCCAATCACAGCCTTGTTGACGGCCTGCATGGTGGCCGCATCGATGCGGCCTATGCGCGCGCCGATCTTCGCGCGAGGCACGGTCGTCGCCTTGTCCACCATCACCTGTGATACCCGGCGCAGTCCCGTCTCTTTGCCCGGCTGCACGGTCACGCGAAACAGCGACGTCGGATGAATTTCGTAGGTTTATGGCATTTTCAATGTTCCTGGAATGCGGGCTTCGTTCTATCCCGCCCTAGCTACGCCAGGGTCCATGACATCACGCGATCTCTGAAAATGCGTTAGCTGTACGAGAGCCAGCGCAGGATTTCCGGCAGCGTGGGGCGCTTGCCGTACATCAGGATGCCGACGCGATAGATGCGCGAAGCCACCCACAGCACGCCGTAGGTTGCGGCCACCATCAGGACCATCGACAGCCCAAGTTGCCACCACGGCACCGCCATGGCCGACATGCGCAGGCACATCACAATCGGCGTGCATGGCGGAAACAGCGACAGCAACACCACCGGCCACGCCGACGGATTGCCCAGAATATAGACCATCAGAATCAAGCCTATCAATTGCGGCATCACCAGAACCATGCTGAACTGCTGCACTTCCGATTCCTGGCCCACTGTGGCGCCAAAACCCGCGCTGAGCGCGCTGTAGAAGAAGAAGCCGAGCAGGAAATAGAGGATGAAAAAAACTAGCTGGAACGCCGTAATGCCGTAGGCGGCCAGGCCGCCCTGGCCTAACTGCGCTCCCAGTGTGGAGGCGCTGAGGAGGAGTACGGCTGCAATCCACACGGCCATTTGCGTCAGTCCGGCCGCGCCCACGCCGAGAAGCTTGCCGGCCATCAGCGACTCCGGTTTGGCGGTCGCCAGCAGCACTTCAAACACGCGGGAGGTTTTTTCCGCGACCACGGAATGGGCCACGTTCATGCCATAAAACACGACGGCAAAATACAAAATGAACGCCATGATGTAGGCGCCCCAGAAGCCTTTGCTGGCATCGGAGGCGACTGCCTTGCCGTTCTTGACCTGCCTGGTTTTCAGGTCCACGTCGTGCAGCAAGTCGTCTGCCTGCGCGCTGGCCACGCCGTGCTGCATCAGCGCCTGGCGCACCAGCGCGTCGCCGATGGCGCCCTGCATTTTGTCAGTTTCGAGAAAATCGGCGGAGCCGCGAGAAACGTAAGTCGCCGCCGGGATGACCTGGCCGGGCTGGACGCGCAGCCACAGATACCCATCAATAGCTTTCGACTCGACCTGGCTGTTCAGCGTTGCCAGATCGCTGGCGGCAACGGGCGATTTCACTTCCACATGCAGCTGCGTTGGCGGCGCGTTTTGCTCGCCTGTAGCGTCGTTCTTCCGGGTGTGCACCCGCAGCAATTCTGTTCGCGTGCATTGCGCCAACACCTGGTCGTTCGACGCGACGACGATATTCCGGGCTCCGCCGGCTATTTTTCCGGAGAACGCGCCCATGCCAAAGAAGGCGGCGAACGCCAACGGCATCAGCACGGTGCTGATGCGGAATGCCTTGCTGCGCACCCGTTCCAGGTATTCGCGCTTGGCGATCAACAACGCTTCACGCATTCACTCGCCTCCCGACGGTTTGGATAAAGATTTCTTCCAGAGAAGGCTCCATCAACTCAAACTTGTAGATTTTTGCGTTCTGACAGGCAGCGCGCAGCAGGTCTTGCGCGTCGGCCCCATCGCACAGGCGAATTTCGACATGATCGGCGAAGGTTTTGTAGTCCTGCACCGCAGGATGGTTGACAAAGGAGTTGTCGCCCTCAAAATCGATGACGACGTGGTTGCGGGGATAGCGGGATTTCAGCTCGCGCATGCCGCCGGACAGGACCGCTTTGCCGCCGTCGATCAGGCAAATGGAGTCGCACAATTTTTCCACCTGGTCCATGCGATGGGTGGAAAACAGGATGGCCTTGCCGGCGCGTTTCAGCTCCAACAGCGTTTCCTGCAGCAGTTGCGTGTTCACCGGGTCGAGGCCGGAGAAGGGCTCATCCATAATGATCAGCTCAGGCTCGTGCAGCAGGGTGGAGATGAACTGGATCTTCTGCTGCATGCCTTTCGACAACTCTTCGGTCTTCAGGTCGATGGCGTCCAGAATCTGCAACCGCTCGCACCATTGATGGGCGCGCGAATTGGC
>JAJZCA010000168.1 GCA_021798735.1 Acidobacteriota bacterium
AATTCACGAAGTTACAGCAGGAATTCGGCGTTCTCCTGATTGAAGACGCGGCGCAAGCCTTTGGCGCAACCTGGAACAGCCGCCCAGCAGGCAGCCTGGGAAATTTGGCGGCATTCAGCTTTTACCCCACAAAAAACCTGAGCGCCTACGGGGATGCGGGGCTGCTGACCACCGGCAACGACCACTTCGCCGATCATGCGCGGATCCTACGCGTTCACGGAATGCGCGAACGCTATTTCCACGAAGAAATCGGCTGGAACAGCCGGCTGGATACGATTCAGGCCGCCGTTCTGATCGTGAAACTCCGCTACATTGAGGGTTGGAATCGGGCGCGACAGCAGCGGGCAAAAATCTACGATGAGCTATTCACGCAACAGGGTCTCGCGGAACAGGGCCCCTATCCTGAACGCGGAGTCGTTTTGCCGTACGTCGATCCTCGCGGAACCCACGTCTTCCACCAATATGTGGTCCGCGCCCCACGCCGCGATGCACTGCGCACGTTCTTGGCAGAGCGCGGCATTGGCTCCGAGGTATATTACCCCGTCCCACTCCACCGGCAACTGTGCTTTGCCGGCCTTGGCTACGCCGAGGGCGCATTTCCAGAGAGCGAGCGCGCCGCCAAAGAAGTTCTCGCGCTGCCCATGTTTCCCGAGCTAACCCTGGAGGAGCAACAGCGCGTCGTCACCGCCATTGCTGCATTTCTGGGCTAGTAATTAGACTGCGGCTTGCTGCTCCCACAACCCCTTGAGCGCTTTCGTTTACCACAGACTTGCACCGGTTGTGGCCCACGCGCCTCCTCGAGAAATTTTCGGTATGAGCTCCCTCGATCTTTATCAGGCGACGGCGGAAGCCACGGCAATGCATCTGTGTAGTAACTTGCTATTGCTGATGCGGGCGCCTTTTTCCGGACCCCTGAATAAATGCGAATCAGCTCTTCAGCAAGAAATTTATCGACGAAGGTTGTTTTGCTTCGATAATCACTTCCAAATTGCCCCTCGAGTGTTGATCGTCCCCGGCCTCTTAGGGAAGATTCCAACTGTGGAAAATCGCTCTTGCCGGTATTGCTAGCGAGGATCGGAGCATCACCATATTTGAATGGCATCCTGTCTTCCTCCGCGTTCGTGTTCCACTTGGCTTCAAGTCGATTGGCATGATTTTCAACCTTACAAATTGGAGGAGTGAGATACACCAGTCGCGTCCCTTTTCGCCCACCTTGTGCAAATGCCAGCCGGGAACCTTTGAGCATATCCGCGTTGTTGGGGTGCATCAGATTATTGTCATGGCATGTAGTTATTCCAAAGCTACCAAACTCCCAGAATGGATCTGACCGCTGCTCGTTAGGATTCTTGGTTTTACTGTAGGGACGCCGCAAATGCACGATGAAAACGCGATCCGCTCGCATCTTAATTGTTCCTCTCTAAAAGAGTTATGTCTTGCGACTGAAACCATCTGTAGAATCTCTCAGCGTTATGGAATGCAGGAGGAACAGCACTACGTTGAATGTAACCATTCTTGACCGTCAGACCTCCCCAAGCGTCTTCTATGGGAGAACAAACCCGATATGCATTTTCACGCCACTCGCCAATGGGAATGCATCGATCAAAACGGCCAGATACACCACTTTTACCGCGTACAACTACATCATTCTCGCTAATGATAGTCCAACGAGTATGCGCATTTTCATGCCGTTTTTCCGACGGCACACTATGCGCGCGAACAACCTCTTGAACTACAAAAATGCCTACGAGCGCATACACCAATTCCTTGCGTTGCTCGATGGATCGCAGGCCCGCGTAAAAGACTAGCAAATCATTGGCGCTGAGCGTGGCAATTCTAGCTCCACGACGTGTTCCGTTGTCACCATAGGTGAGATATTCGAAATCGGGGTCGAGGTGCATGTTGCGCATTCGTAATGTTTTCGGACAGCATAGGCTCGAAACGCCAGATTTTGCAGCAAATTCGTTCAGCGGTGCCTCTATTTCATCGTATTTGCGCTCGTTCCCATGCGTGTATTCCTTCTTAGCATTGTCGGGAATGGGGACAAATACAAAATGCCCCGTCCTTGGATCAACCGGGGCATTCCAGGCTCCATATGCGTGATCGACTCCAACTCGAACGAGGATGGCTTTCATCTATAGACTGCTCCCCTCGCCTCTGAAACATGGAACTGTGGAATGCGAGCCGCGTCGACCTACGCGTCTCTGTGATTGCTGAATTTAAGATCCAGCGCCAGCTTGTTTCCGGCGGCGATGCGATTCGAAAACTCCTCCATCTGCGACTTCGACATGGGAGTGAAGCTCTTTCCCCACGCGACATTCTGCTGCAGCATTTCGAGGGTCGGCATCCCCACCACGGCCGCGTCAACCGGCAAGCTGAGCGTGTAACGCAGCAGATGTCCCGCGTCGCTCTTATCCGGCCCTGGACCTAGCAGGCCCTCCTGCCCCATAACCTTCATTGCCAGAATGCCCAGGTTCTTTTTGCGCGCCGCCGGCAGCGCGACATCCTGAAAGCTCATCGCCTTCGACAGGTTCAAGCCGTTGTGTGGCCCTAATGGCATCCCCTGCATGCCCGCGTTCAAAGCCATCTGGACACAATCGATGTCGTTATGCTCAATGGCACTTTTCAACACCGCCGGATTGTAATGACTGGTAATTCCGATGAATCGCGTCACCTTCTGCTCGCGCAATTTGTACAGCGCATTCATCACGCCATTTTTGGCTTCGACCTTCGTCAGATCGTCCGCGCCCTGCAGGCCATGCACGTGAATCAAATCGATCTGGTCGGTCTGGAGGCGTTTCAAACTGCCTTCGAGGATTCGCATCGCCGTGTCGCCGTCGCGAGGTTCAATCTTGGTCGCGAGAAAAAACTCCTTGCGCCGAGTCTTCGCGACTTCGCCGACCCAGGTTTCACTTTTTCCGTCGCCGTATCCGTAAGCGGTATCGAAATAGCTGATGCCCGCGTCGAGTGCGTGATTCAACACGTTCACTCCGGCGTCTTCACTGCTGTAGGCAAGAAGACGGCTGCCGCAACCCAGCGCAACGATGGAAACACGCGCGCCAGTCTTGCCGAGAATGCGGGTCTGCATGGCCCCAGATGCTTCCACCGCTTGGCTGCCCAGCACCACCGCCGCCGCGCCCGCGACTGCCGTTTTTTCTAGAAACTCTCGTCTTGAAATTCGATCTGTCATAGCACCCTCCGCCGTAGACCCTTTCGCTGGCGCTATTATCCTCGCAAATCCAGCCTCTAGTAAAGCGCGGAAATGCACCGCGTACGTCCTTCGAACCGTTTCGAATCGAAGAAAAAGCAGCTTTTATATCTGCGAGTAGGAGGTGGGGGTCAGCACCAGGTTCGTTATATTGCTGACAATCTCCTCAAAGTTGAACCGAGGCGAGTTGGTTAATCTCTTCCACTCCGGATCGGCCCCAAATGCTGCCCACTTCGCATTCATCTCTCCCAAATCCGGATAGCTCAGCATGTACGTCAGCTTCGGCAAGCGCGGCCCGACCAGAACATCGCCGTAGAAGACCTGCCAGAATCCCGCTCGTTGGAACACGTCGAATTCGCCGCTATGAAACATCTCCACCTTGCGCACATGAGCCTGGCTGCTAGGACTTTCATACGTGCGCAGTTGAAAGATGCGCTTGCCGTGCTGCGCCGTTACCGGTGGAACCACCAGCTTTGGCCAGCCCTCAAATGCAATCATCAGCGAGCTTTCGATCCGCAGATATGCCGGTTGGTTGGCGGGCGCATTCCAGAAAGGCGCTGCAGCCCGCATGAAGGTTTCATCCTTTGCCAACTGCAGTTCTGCGGTGACCAGTGTCTCCAGCCTGGGACTGGGAAGCAGAACATATAACGTCGGCGTCTCTGGGCCCAACGTCAGGTTAAACGCTCCCACAGGAGCGATCCCCAGCCGATTCAGCGCGGGGATCAAAGCATTAGCGATATAGGCATCTGTCAGCTTGGTTTGCGATCCATTCTGCATGTGATACTGGCGGAGTTCGTAGTATTCGCGCGGTGTCCCGTTGGAGGCGACTTGCGCATCGGACACTTTCCCTGCCATCGCGAAGGCTGATGCCGCAATCGATGAAGTTAAGAACTGACGTCGTTTCACTTGGGTCTCCAATCTCAATCAAGCATTCGATGTGTAAATCTGGATCGGCGAAGCCACACGATCCGCAAATCTAGCCCTGCGGACGCCGATGCCGTCGACCTGTATGTGTTGCTCTTGAACGAACAGCACCGGTTCCCGTCACAACGGGTTTTACACCCCCCGGAAGAACCCGCCGCACCAGGTTTCCTTCCATCCGGTACGTCAGCGTCTTCAATTGTGCCGCGCGTGGCCTCCCTGTCTCCGGGTCGAGGCTGACGTTGTTGCCCTCTGCCACCTGGAAGCTGAACGTCTGCTCCGAACCGTTCGGGTTGTTCGCATCGACGGGCACCACTTTCACCGGGAAAAATCCGAGAATATCATGCTCGCGAAAGGCCGTGCCATAGCGATGACGATGCGTGTCCCAGGTGAACACCCGCACCTGGTCAAAGTCGTACGGCAACCCTTGCTTATACGGCGTTAGCACCGTCAAATATTCCGGCACCTGCCCATTGGGCTTGCCGGAATCCGGATCAGGGACGGTACGCAGAATATATGCCCCGACCATGCGCTCATTTTCCGCATATTGGGCCACATCCTCCGGCACATCCACCTGGAAATCGCGTGCCAGCATCCATCCCGTGTGTCCCGCATTGTCGCGAGCCAGCCACCAGTCTTCCATGGGGACTGCGGGAGCAAACCGCGACTCAAAGCCTTCCTTTTGAACTTTGCCGCGGCGCGCGGACGCGGTTTTCGCAGGAGCTGCCGGCAAGCCGAGCACACCGCCGGCCGCATACCTGGGAACAGACGCACGTTCCAGCATCGCAACTTTCGTATTCGGCGCCAACAAGGTGAATCGCTGTGTACTCCTGCCTGGCGTCAGGTGCATATACAGCTCGTTGTAAAGAACGGCTGTCGCGACTGGCGTTTGGCTCGCGTGCTGCTTCGCCAGATTTTGAAACGCGTCGTATTCACTCTGATCGATGACGGCGTGGTCCTCGATCCATCCCACTGCGCCATCCGGCGTTTTCACCTTCATGAATCGCGGAATCTGCTGCAGCACTGTCAACCGCTCGCCATTTTTCACTTCTGCCACTCGATTGGCCACCACGGCGACCCGATCGCGCAAATACATCTTCTTGACGGAAACATACACATGCTCCGCCGATGAAGATGGCCGGAGATGGCTGCATCCGGACAGAAACGAGACCACGCTCAAGAGCAGTGCGGCCCCGATTGCCGCACATGAAATAGGCGCATTCCGAGTCAATCTGGACAGTCGCTGCGAATTGAGGGAAGGCAAACTTTGCAGAGAGAAATCCGACATAAATATACAGAGGCAGAAATCTCAGTTTACGCGCATTGCGCATCCATCCGAGCGGCTATGTTCCCCTTGCGTGCCATTACGGAACCACGGACAACGCGACAGCGCCCGCAGGATCGGTTCCGGTTGCAACAGAAGTGACGGGGTCTAGCTTGCCCGCAGTTGTCGCGTCGAAGCTGAAAACCTGCATATCCGGCGACCCTCCAAAATTCACCACAAACAAATACTTGCCGGTGGAATCGAGCGACATCACAGTCGGCTGCGAACCCGTGGTAAACGGCGAGTTGGGAAGCTGAGTCAGCGTGCCGCCGGTTCCCAGCGTGTACCCGGTGATGACGTTGGCGGTGCGATTCGCGACATACACGTAGGTATTCGTTGAATCCACCACAATGGACTGAGGACCGAGTTGCGAAGCAAACGGTGAGCCGGTAACCTCTTTCAGCGCGCCACCCGTCCCAATCGTCAACACGCGAATGCCCTTGCCCGCTTCGCCAACAAACAAATAAGCAGAATTGTTGTCGGAGGCAATCGCGTTATCGGAGGCCGCGCCAAGCGTTGCCAGATGGATCTGGTTGCTGACCACTCCGGTCGAACTGTTGAACGTAAATCCATCCATACCGCCGAGCCCCAGGCCGACATACACATATTGGTCGTTCGGCGTGACATACACCTGAGTGGGATTGCCGGCATCCAGTGCAATTGTGCCCTGGCTGGTCTGCGTGAGCGTGCCGTTGAAGGTGTTGATCTGGAAGATCAACAATTGGTTTGAGCTGCTCGACACCATGAACAACCAGTTTCCGCTAGGATCCACGGTCATCCAGGTCGGAACCAACGTCGACGTGACTTGAGCACCATTGTTGCCAAGAGTTAAAGTCCCGTTGGTGCCAATCGCATATACAAAAACTGGGCCCGCAAGCGTCGCCAGGTACAGAAAGGTCCCCTTCGGTGTGGCGGCCAGTGCGCTCGGTGTCGTGCCAAGGGTATAGCTTGAACCCGTCAACGTAGTGAATGTCGCTTTCGGAACTGGAATACCTGCCAACGTTCCCAAAGTTGCGTTGGCTACATACGCGTAGGAGCTATAGGTTCCGCTACCGCTGCCACCGGTGCCACCGCCGCTACTGCAAGTGTTGTATTCCTGACACAGAGGAACAAAAAAACTGCTGCACCCCGTCGTTCCAATCAGAACAATTGCAGCCAAAAGTGCGCTACCCACCCATGCGTTTCTGGAATTTACAATCGATCTAGTCCGTTGTCTCGGCGAAGCCATACCTCATTTTACTCATCTGTTTCGCTTCTCGTACGACTCTGCCCGCCGTCCTGTCCGCATTTCTCGCGCAACGGGGTCTCGATGCTGCACCGTTCTATTGAATCGAACGTTCCGTCAGATTTGGAACCGCGCCCCTGGATGTGGACACGACATATTTTCCGCTCCTATCCATCGTCAGCGCTGCCGGTGAACTGTCGGTCGAAGTAGCAATACTGGACACCGCTGCGAGTCCACCGTTATCTCCGATCGAATATTCGGTCATGGTATTCAAAGCGGAGCTGGCCACAAACAGCTTGCCACTCGCCTGATCGACGACCAGCGAGCTCGGTTCCGTTTGAACCGAACCAAAGGGTGAACCTGAAATTTCCTGCATGGTCGCGCCAGCGCCGATCGTAAATGCACGAATGCCTGCCTTAGCCTCTCCAACATACAAATCTCTGGAGGCGCTGTCGGTGGTCAGCGCAACATCTGAGGAATTGCCGGCATGTAAGGGCGCAATATGTTGCCGCATTCCCAAGGTTCCAGTCGCCGCGTTAAATGGAAATGCGTCCACGCCGCCCTTGCCTAGCGCGACAAATAGATCCTGATTATTCGGGGTCACGTACACTTCGGTCGGCTTTCCAGTATCCAGTGCAGGCGCTTGCGAGACAGGATGAAGTGCGCCTGTCGCCGCGTCAATTTGAAGTTCCTGCATGTTCTTTGCAATGGAAGAGGCCACGAATAACCACCGTCCCGTCCGGTCCATCGACATCCATGTCGGCTGAGCCACGATTGCAACCGGATTTCCATGGTTTCCCGCCCGTAGACTTCCATCCCTTGCAATCGCGTTTACATACACCGCACCATCGCTCGTTGCCAGGTAGAGAAATTTCCCGCCAGGAGTGGCAGCAATTGCGGCTGGCGCGGCAGCAACAGGGACCGCCGAACGAACGACGCTGGTTACTTTGCCGGACGAAATGGCGAAGGCGCCGATGGTGCCGTCATTGGCATTCGCCACATAAACGAACGAGGAACTGGACTCGCTCGGAGTGATCGAGCTCCCTGTCGTTGAAGTGGTGCTTGTTGTACCGGTCGTGCTAGTCGTGCCTGTTGTACCGGTCGTGCTAGTCGTGCTTGTT
>JAJZCA010000169.1 GCA_021798735.1 Acidobacteriota bacterium
CCGGATGTCCTCCAGGTGATAGCTCTGCTTGAGGAAGCGAAAAGTCTCCTCAATTTTCCAGCGTGTCAGGTAGATTTGCGCGATCCACCATAGCGATTGCGAGTCCCCGCGACTAATCTCGACTAGACCGGATTTACAGATTCCGTAGTTGAAGGAGAGTTGGTCATTCTGAGCGCAGCGAAGAATCCAGAGTGTGACAGTAGCGTGGACGAGGCAGATATTCCCTGGATTCTTCGCTGCGCTCAGAATGACTCCCGTTCAGATTCGACTACACCAACTGTAAATCTGCTTTAAATCTTGCTGTCGTGTGGCGTGGCGAGGTCAGCTTGGAAGGCTTGTCCATCCTACGCTTCGCAAACAACGCGAAGGATGGGGCACCGCTGGGAGAAAACGCAGGTCCCTCCACTGCGGTCACCCGCCGAGGCGGATCGACCTTCGGTCAGGATGACAACTCGTGGTAGTGGTATGGGGGGAATGGGTGGAGATGACCTGATACGCTAGACGTATCCCATGATGGAAAAGCAAACACTTTCTGAGCCGACAACCGCGCACCGATTGCACTGCATCGGGTGTGGGGCGGAGATTGCCGGAGCAGAGGCGGCGGAGGATTTTCGCTGCCGCGAGTGCGGCAATTTGTTTGAAGTGGAGTATCCGGGGCTGCTGGTCCGAAGCTCATCCAGGGAGAGGACTTCTCCCACCCTAGCCGCAAACAACGCGGCTAGGGTGGGGCACCCGGCCGCAAGGGAAACATCCTTTAATCCCACGTCTCAGAAGCGAGACGTGGGGCACCCAGATGCAATCGCTGGCGTGGAACAGTGGAAGGAAGTGTGGCGGGGACGGCGGTTGTCGCGGGAGGCGCTGGATCGCAGTGGGGTATGGCGGTTTCGCGAGCTGCTTCCGTTTATGGCGGACGAGCGCAACGCGGTGACGCTGGAGGAAGGGAACACGCCGCTGTATCACCTGCCGCGCTGCGGGAAGAGTCTGGGCGTGGAGCATTTGTTTGCCAAACACCAGGGCATGAATCCTACCGGCTCGTTTAAAGATACGGGGATGACGGCGGCGCTGTCGGTGGCGCATGAGCGCGGATTCGTATGGGTGGCGTGCGCTTCGACGGGAAATACTTCAGCCTCGATGGCGGCGTACGCGGCACGAGCGGGGATGCGATCACTGGTACTGATTCCCGAGGGAAAAGTGGCGTGGGGCAAGCTGTCGCAGTCGCTGGATTATGGAGCGGTCACGTGCCAGTTGAAAACGGATTTTGATGGATGCGTGTCGGTGCTGGCGGAGCTGGTGCGGCGTGCGCCGGTGTACCTGCTGAACTCGGTGAACCCGTATCGGCTGGAGGGGCAGAAAACGGCGGCGATTGAGCTGGCGGAGTCGCTGGACTGGCAGGTGCCGGATCATTTGATTGTGCCGGGTGGAAACCTGGCGAACAGCTCGGCGCTGGGCAAGGGATTTCTGGAACTGTACGCGCTGGGGATGATCGATCGGCTGCCACGGATCAGCGTGATTCAGGCGGAGGGCGCGAACCCGTTGTTTTTGAGCTGGACCGAACACAGGGGAAAAGAATTTTCTCCAGTGGAGGCGCACACGCGGGCCAGCGCCATACGGATTGGCAATCCTGCATCGTGGAAGAAGGCGGTTGGAATCCTGGAGAGCACGGGCGGCTGGTGCGAGCAGGTGAGCGAGCAGGAGATTGCGCTGGCCAAGGCGGAAATTGGCGCGGAAGGCATTGGCTGCGAGCCGGCTTCCGCCGTGACGCTGGCGGGGATGAAAAAGCTGGTGGCGCAAGGGCATATCGAGAAGCAGGAGAGCGTGGTGCTGCTGCTGACCGGGCACACGTTGAAAGACCCGGAATACACGATCGATTTTCATCGGAGCCAGTTGTTGACGGCCGAGGAAACGGCGGCGATGCCGCTGGAGCAGCGGAAGCAGATGGAAGCGCTGGCATCCGCGCCGCAGGTGCTGGAGCCGACGGCGGAAGCGGTGATGCGGGTACTGGATGCGGCGGTGCGGGGATGAGCAAGACTGCTTCCAGCGTGCATCTGCGTTTGCCTGCGACCTCTGCCAACCTGGGCCCGGCCTTTGACACGGGCGCGCTGGCGTTGAAGATGCATTTGGAGATTGATGCCGAGGCTGCGGACCGGTTCAGCATCGCCGCGCAGGGCCGCGACACCGAGGTCTGCGGCAAGCTGGAAGGAAACCTGGTTCTGGAGACGTATAAGCGGCTGATGGAAGAGAATGGCCGGACGATCCAGCCGTTGCATCTGCACGTAAAGAATGGAATTCCGCTGGGGATGGGCTGTGGATCGTCGGCGGCAGCGCGGCTGGCCGGCATTGCGCTGGCGGCGGAGTTTGGCGAGCTGGGCTGGCAGGAGCAGGAAATTCTGGATGCGGCGGCGTTTCTGGAAGGCCATCCGGACAATGCCACGGCCTGCTGGCTGGGAGGAATGACGGTCTCGGCGATTGCGCCGCGCGCGACGGCAGAACATGGCGACAAGGCGAAGGGGTATCCGAGTGTGCACGTGGGGCGGATCGAGATCCCGGAACACTGGAGCGCGGTGATGGTGTTGCCGCGGGACCCGGTGCGGACGGAAGAATCGCGGAAGCTGTTGCCGGACTTCTACAGTCGCGCGGATGTCGTACAGAATTTGCAACATAGCTCCCTGCTGGTGGCGGCCTTCGCTTCCGGCAGGGACGACCTGCTGCGGGCGGCGATGCTGGATTGCCTGCACCAGCCCTATCGGGTGGCGATTTGCCCGCTGCTGGGGACCATGCTGCCGCTGGCGGGAACTGCGGGCATTTTGGGAGCGGCGTTGAGCGGGGCGGGGCCGGGAATTCTGCTGGTGGTGGAGCGAAATGTGGACCGGGTCGCGCTTGAACGGCGCATCGGCGCGGCCTTGGGGGACCGATCCATCTGCGAGGTCGTCGAATGCGGCTTTGAGGGCCAGGGTGCAGGGGCCACGATGCGGCGGGACACCCCTTTGAATGCTGGGGCCTAGCCCGTATGGGGAAGCCTGGGACGGTAACTCGAAAAATGTTACTCAAGTTTTGTAGACAATACACTCCGCCACCGCTAACCTCTTTTTCAAGGGGCAGTTCTGGGGGAGGGCTGCTCTCGCGCCCGTTGATCTTTCACAAGATCCGGGCGCTTTTCTTTTGTCCAAAAATTGATGTTTCCATGGGCCGCGCCAATCGACGCGCGGGCCGTTCTTTTACCGGGCGAATCCAGTTAGAAATCTGCGACCAAACCGCTCCCTGGCGCATCCTGTATTCTGGACATGTAGCGGCGCAAAGAGCGCTGCCAGAGCAGAACCAGGAATGCGGCCGCAAGGCGGCGATATCGGTTTTAGCAAGCCCAAGGAGGAAGTAGAATGGCAGGTCAAGCAGTACTTGAAGTAATGGATGCAACGTTCGATAAAGAAGTATTGCAGGCGACTGAGCCGGTCCTGGTGGACTTCTGGGCGGCATGGTGCGGCCCTTGCAGGGCGCTGGCACCGGTGGTGGATGAGGTTGCGAACCAATATCTGGGGAAGTTGAAGGTGATGAAGATGGATGTGGACAGCAATTCCGCCACGCCCATGCGCTACGGTATCCGTGGCATTCCGGCGCTGCTGTTGTTCAAGGGCGGCAAGGTAGCTGAGCAGATTGTTGGGTATGTCCCGAAAGAGACGATCGACAAGGCGGTTCAGAAGCTGGTTGTGTAGAGAGAAGATTGGCTGCAAAGAAGAAGCCCGGCCATGACGCCGGGCTTTTCTTCGTCTGTCTGGTGCGCGATTGGTTTGGCTTATTGCTGGGCGATGTTTTCCAGGGGGGGTGGAGTGGGAATTCCGGGCATCATACCATGCTCTCCGATGGCAGGCGCGTCGGGCGCAATCTCCGGCAGAGGGCCTTCCAGAGCGATCTTCAACACTTCATCCATTTGATCCACAAAGTGCATCTTCATGCTTGATTTCAAATTGTCTGGGACCTCGGCGAGATCGTTTTTATTTTCAATCGGCAGAATGACCTCAAACACACCGGCACGATGGGCGGCGAGCAGTTTCTCTTTCAGGCCGCCGATGGGGAGGACCTTGCCGCGCAGAGTAATTTCGCCGGTCATGGCGACATCCCGACGCACAGGAATGCGGGTCAATGCGCTGGCGAGGGCGGTGGCGAGTGTGATGCCGGCGGAGGGCCCATCCTTCGGAATGGCGCCTTCCGGGACGTGGACATGGATATCAAGGCTGCGGTAGAAGTCGCGTCCCAGGCCAAGATGGTGGGCGCGGCTGCGGATGTAGGAGAGGGCTGCCTGGGCGGACTCCTGCATGACTTCGCCGAGCTGGCCGGTCAGGGTCAATTTGCCTTTGCCATCGAGCACCTGGACTTCGGTGGACAGGATGGAGCCGCCGACTTCAGTCCATGCCAAGCCGGTGACCAGGCCAATTTCACTTTGTTCGTGGACCTGGGAGTGGCGGACCTTGGGTAGACCGAGGAATTCCTGCAAATTGGCGGCGGTGATTTCTTCCTTGTGTTTGGGGCCGTTCTTCACGATGCGACGTGCCACTTTGCGGCAGACGTTGCCGATTTCGCGTTCAAGATTGCGGACGCCGGCTTCGCGTGTGTAGGAGCGGATGATTTCCTGCAGCGCTTCCTGGGTGAAGACGAGATTCTTCTCGTCGATGCCGGTTTGTTCCCGCTGCTTGCGGAGCAGATATTGTTTGGCAATCTCGACTTTTTCGTCTTCCGTGTAGCCGTGCAGCCGCAGAATTTCCATTCGGTCCTGCAGTGCCGCGGGGATGGTGTGGAGGACGTTGGCGGTGGCGACGAACAGCACCTGCGACAGATCGTATTCGACGTCGAGATAGTGGTCCTGGAATGTGCCGTTTTGTTCCGGGTCCAGCACTTCCAGCAAAGCGGACGCGGGATCGCCGCGGAAGTCGGAGGCCATCTTGTCGATTTCATCCAGCATAAAGACGGGATTCTTGGTGCCGGCCTTCTTCATGGATTGCAGGATTTGTCCCGGCATCGCTCCAATGTAGGTACGGCGATGACCGCGAATTTCAGCCTCGTCGCGCACTCCGCCGAGCGACATGCGAACGAACTTGCGGCCGGTGGCTTTGGCAATCGACATTCCCAGCGAAGTTTTGCCGACGCCCGGAGGCCCGACGAAACAGAGAATCGAGCCTTTGGGATTCTTGACCAACTGGCGGACGGCGAGGAATTCGAGAATGCGCTCCTTGATCTTTTCCAGGCCGTAGTGATCGGTGTTGAGAATTTTTTCCGCGTGATCGATGGAGCGAATTTCCTTGGATTTTTTCTTCCACGGCACGGCCAGCATCCAATCCAGATAATTTCTGGAGACGGTGGATTCGGCGGACATGGGCGGCATTGCTTCGAGTTTTTTCAGCTCCAGCGTTGCTTTTTCAAAGACGTCTTTCGGCATGCCGGCCATTTCGATCTTCTTCTTCAACTCGTCGAATTCACTTTTCTCGCCGCGGCCCAGTTCTTTCTGGATGGCCTTGATTTTTTCGTTGAGGTAATACTCTTTCTGGGCGCGCTCCATCTGGCGCTTGACGCGGGACTGCACGTTGCGGTCCATGCTCAACTTTTCAATTTCGATTTCGAGAATGCCGACCAGGTGATGGAGCCGCTCGACGGGATCGAAGATGTCGAGCAGCATCTGCTTTTCTTCAATCGGCAACTGCAGATTGGCGGAGATGGTGTCGGCGAGTTTCCCGGGTTCCTCCATGCGAACGGCGGCGGCGACGGTTTCAAGATTGAGCGCCTGCTGCAGCTTGACGTATTGCTCAAACAAGCCGGAGACGCGCTGCATGACTTGTTCGACGACCTTGGTCATTTCGGTTTCGATGGTTCTGACGCGCAAAGTGGCGACGAAGAAGCCATCCGTATCGACAATCTCCGTGGCCTTGGCGCGTTCAATGCCTTCGACCAGCACCTTGATGTTGCCGTCGGGCATTTTTACGCTTTGAACGATATTGCCAATGGTGCCGGTGGTAAAAATATCGTTCTGCGTCGGCTCGTCCTGGCCGGCGTCGTGCTGCGTGGCCAGAAAGATTTTGCGATCTCCGGTAAGCGCTTCTTCCAGGGCGCGCACGCTGGATTCACGGCCGACGACGAACGGAGTCATCATGTATGGAAAGATGACCATATCGCGGATCGGCATCATGGGAAGCTTGCGCAGCTCTGAAGTTTCGCGGGGTTCTTTCACAGGCACCTCTGGGGTTGAGTCTGTACCTATTCTAAAGGGTTGCGCTTTTCGCTGCGAACCGATTCAGCGGAATCGAAGATGGCAGCGACGCATCGAACTTGATGCGATGAAATCGGATTCACCGGCTGCCGCTATTGCGTCACGCGACAGCCTGCGTGCAGTGGGAGCAGCGCCGCGCTGCTGCAGGAATATCGCTGAGACACTCCGGGCATGGTTTCATCGCCGGGGGCGCCGGGGGCACGGGTTTGAAACGAGCAAGAATTTTGCCGACGGGAAGGACCACGCCAAAATAAATGACGGTGGCAACAATCAAAAACGAGATGAGAGCGTTGAGGAAGTTGCCGTAGGTGATGGCGCCTCCATGCACGTGGGCCACCAGGCTGGAGAAATTCGGCTGGCCGACCGTGGCCGAGATCAACGGATTGATGATGTCTTTCACCAGGGAATTCACAATTCCAGTGAAGGCGGCACCGATGACGACGGCGACGGCCAGATCGACCACATTGCCGCGCAGAACAAAGTCGCGAAAGCCTTTCAGCATGACGACGCTCCCTTATTGAAAAATGATGAACACGGCTGCAGCAGGGCATCTTTTCAATTTGCGCTGCGCAGCAGAGTTGCCAGCATCCTACCACTGCGCGGGGCGAAATGAGCGAAAAGAATGAAGGCTGGGGTGTTGTAGACTTCGGTGCCAAGGCAAGCCGTTGGAGTATTATCGCGTGCTGCGATATTCTCCAGAGGTTTGGAATCGGTCTGTGCTGCACGGACTGAGGACGCATGAATGAGGATGCATGACTAAGGTGTGGCCCACGGCGGATGCGGCGATCGAGGACATTCCCGACGGCGCTACCATTATGTTCGGCGGATTCGGGCTGTGCGGCATTCCGGAGAACCTGATCGACGCGCTGGTGCGCAAGGGCGTGCGCCATCTGCACACCATCAGCAACAATATGGGCGTCGATGGCTTTGGCATGGGACGCATGCTGGAAGCGGACATGATCGATTCCCACACCGGCAGCTACGTGGGCGAGAACAAACTGCTGGAGGAACGGGTGCTGGCGGGCAAGCTGGACTTGAGGCTGATTCCGCAGGGGACGCTGGCGGAGCGGATTCGCGCGGGGGGAGCGGGCATTCCGGCGTTTTATACGCCGGCGGGCGTCGGCACGATTGTTGCCGAGGGCAAGGAAGCACGCGAGTTCGATGGAAAAATGTATTTGCTGGAGCGGGGACTGCGGGCGGACTATGCGCTGATCAAAGCGTGGAAGGGCGATCGCATGGGCAATCTGATCTATCGCAAGACGGCGCGCAATTTCAATCCCATGATGGCAGCGGCCGGCCGCATTACGGTTGCAGAAGTGGAAGAGCTGGTCGAGCCGGGCGAGATGGAGCCGGACCAGGTGATGACGCCTGGTATTTATGTGCAGAGAATTGTTCTGGGAGAAAAGTATGAGAAGCGCATCGAGCGGCGAACGGTGCAAACGGCATGATGCATATTTTTCAGCCGGGTCTTGGACCGAGGGATACCGCATCCGCGATTCTAGGG
>JAJZCA010000170.1 GCA_021798735.1 Acidobacteriota bacterium
CAAGATCGATCTCTGACGGTGCGGGGGGCGGCCCACTTTTCTGCGCAGGGACGTCGAAGCGGGCGAACACGAAGCCGCTGTCATCCGCCAACAGATTTTGCTGTGCTCCGGTCTGCAGCGCGTCATGATGCGCGCGTAGGTCCAGCAAGCCTTGGGCCCAGGCATACATCGCTTGCTGCTGTGGGGTGCGGCCGGTGTCGATGAAGGCATTCTTGGGATCGCCGGGAAATCCTCCGGGGAAATCCGGCCTATTGTCGCCATGAGTCCCAGTCGACATGGCAATTTCGTCGCCGTAGTAGATCTGCGGCATGCCGCGCATGGTGGCCAGCAAACCGAAGGCGAGCCGCTCCCGTGCCGGAGTTGCACCGGGCACAGAAAGAAAACGAACGGTATCCTGATTGCTGAAAAATGTTACCAGCGCATCAGGATGGGGGTAGAGCCAGTCCTGCCGCTGAATATTTTCCAGCGCCGTGATGGACGAGCCGGTCGAAGAGGAAGAGGAGCCGGTAAGCGTGGAGCGCAACGCAACGGAGATGGGAAAGTCAAACAGCGTGGCGACTCCAGTATCGATGCCCGCATGTTTCTGCCCGCCGGCAAAATACGAAGTCACGGTAGGATCAGGATTGTAGACTGCCCCGACGGTGGTCAGGTTGGGGTAGAGGGCGTGCATCACCGCATGAAAATCCTGCCAATAGGCACGATCGACATAGGGAAACGTATCCAGGCGGAGACCGTCCAAGGTTCCGGTTTCGACCCACCAGATTGCGTTTTGAATCAGGTACTGCTTGACCATCGGATTGGACTGGTTCAGGTCGGGCAGCACATTGCGAAACCAGCCATCCTCTACTGGCTTGTAGGCCGCAGGAGCGGCATGAGGACTGGCGATGGACGCAAAATTGTCCGTTGCCGCCAGGTGGTCCGCCGGCGTGCCGTGGAACCAATCCGGAGCCGGCGGGTCAGCCACCCATTCGCTTTTCGGCCCCACGTGGTTGGCCACAATATCCAACACCAGCTTCATGCCGCGGCCATGCACAGCCGCAGCCAGGTCCTGATAATCCTGCAGTGTGCCGTAGTGCGGATTGATCTGATACATGTTGACCGGTTCGTATCCGTCGTAATCCTCGGAAAGGCTGTCCTGCGCATAGAGCGGTGTGATCCATAGAGTGGTGACGCCCAACTGCTTGAGATAATCCAAATGATTTTGGATACCGCTCAGATCGCCGCCATGATAGTCATGGGGATTGCTGCGATCGACCGGGGCAGAAGGCTTTGGCAACTGCGGGTTTGTTGTATTTCCCTGCGAAAAGCGATCGGGCATGATCAGGTACATCACGTCGGCGGGCGTAAAACCTTGGAAGCCCTGGCTGGGGTCGTGCAGCTTGTCCAACTCATACGGAACGCGCGTCTGGCCGCCGGCGGTGCGTACGATCAGATCGAAATGCTGCGGAGGAGCGTCGGAAGTATCCAGCCAGACGAAGGCCCAATGGCCGTTCTGAGAAAACTTTGTTCGCCGGACAGAGATTCCGGCGACGCTGCTGCTGATGCGCGCATCGGCAAGATTTTCTCCGTGGAGCAGTACCATCGGGTCTGGCAACTTGCTCCACCAATTCGGCGGCTCGACCTGCTGCACCGTCGGTTTGCCGTGCGGCACCGCAGAAGGCCGGCGCTTGGCGTGCGTACGCGCCGCCAGCGGAAGGCTTGCGCAAACCAACAGCAGCCAGGGAAGCATGAGGCACAACGCGCGAGGGGATAAATTCGGCTTCATCAAGAACATTCCAGAGCGGTTCCACGTTTACGATAACCGGCTACAAGAGCCGTGGTGCAGTTTTCTATACGGAAAACTGCGCACATTCCCAGCTTCGCCGGGTCGCCCCAGGCGCTGGAAAAGGCGATGTCGCTCGCGGTCAAGACTGCATCGTGCGCGTCGCAAACAACGTCCCCAGTGTACTCCGCGTTGCTGGGAGACGGAATGCATGCCGCACGGAAATTTGACGGTGGACGGAAGTACCAGGATTGCAAATTCAGCGCGATGTGGACGATGTCTGGAGGGCCTCGGCCAATACTTTTTGCAGGCGATCGAGAAACGCGGGATCGAGTTTTGCATTTTCAGCTTGATCGTCCGCCGAAGACGTCGCAGGCCGGTCCGAACTTTTCGTGAGGTAGAAAACGTCGATCGCCACCTCACCTTCGGTATCGATCAGCGCTACGGAGATATCGCACTTCTGCTGCGCGAGGACCAAGCTCAGGCGGCGGAGCAGACCGGGAGTATCCTGTGTAATGACCTGCAGGATGGTGCTGTGGGTAGAGGACGTATTGTCCAGGGAGAGCCTAGTTTCGACGCGGGTCTTATGGTTCTGCGTACGCGCGGAATGGGCGCGGGCAGCCAGCAGTTTTTCGACCGAGACGACACCGCTGGCGACGTCGGCGAGACTTTTCTCAAAGCGCGTTGTTTCGGCTGGGTTAAGTGCGAGTGTTTCGTAGCGGTCGAGGAAACGAAAGTGATCGATGACAATTCCCGCAGTGTTTGAAAACGCGTCGGCCTTCAGAATGTCCATCCCCCAGGCCGTCAGCCCTCCGGCGACATCGGCAAATAGGAAGGGGCGGTCGCAAGTAATCAAGGTGCAGTCCCACCATGCACCCGTTCGAGTGAGCACCACGCTGGAGGACGTTTCGTCCAACTGCGAGGCGAGCCGCCAGTGGGCGAGAATTTCTTCCGCTGCCCGAGTGCGCAGGTAGCGTTGCGGGAGGCCGGCAAGGAAGCGGTGGATTGCAACAGAATCGTTGGGCGACAATGCGATCACTTGCTGAACGGCGGCGGTGTCGGCGTCGGCCTCGATGCGGTCCTCGTCGACATTGCGATCCAGGTAGTTCGAGGTTGCCATGTAGAGTCGCCACAAATTTTCTGTCTTCCACGGCGTCAACGCTTCCGGATTGACGGAGTGAATGTCGGCATAGGTAAGCAGCGTGAGCAGGCGCAGATTGTTTGGAGTGCCGACGAGATCGGCAAACATTCGGATGGTTTCCGCATCGAAAATGTCCTTTCGTAACGCGAGCGACATTTCCAGATGATTGCGGATCAGACGCAACACAGTTTCGCGCTGGGTGGACGTCAGGCGCCAGCGTTCGCAGACGGTATCGGCAATCCACATGCTGTGTTCCGTATGGCTGCCCTCGCTGCGCGCCTTCCCGGTGTCGTGCAGCAGCGCCGCCAGGTACAACAACTCTGGCTCTTCCAACTCGCGCAGAATGGCTGCAAATCCGCTTTCCCATTCATTGTGCGGCTGTGCCAGGGCGTGCAGATTTTCAAGGATCAGAAAAGTATGCTCGTCCACCGTGTAGCGATGGTAGGCGTCGCGTACCACCAACGCATCGACGCCGTGGAACTCGGGCAGGATTAGTTCCAGAATTCCCAAGGCATGCATCGTACGGAGAGCGTTGGCAATTTCAGGCCCGAGAAGAATCTTCCGTACCCGCTCCCACAGTGCGGCGCCTTCGGGCAAGCGTTCCGCCAACACGGCCAGAGATTCACTCAGGTGACCTTCGGCTTCGCGGGTGAGCTGCAGGGGCTGTTCGGCCAGCGTTTGAAACAGGGTCAACACGCGGTCTGGATCGGTGTATTCCGCTGCCGTTTTCAGGCCAATCTTGCCGTCCGCGACGGGACAGCCGCTCAACACGGTTCGGCTGCGCCACTGGCGGATTTGATCGATCACAGCGAGACGGCCGCTGGGAATCTCGTCCAGCATTTGCCGGGAGAGCCACTCGATGGAGCGGGCATGACGAAAGTATTGGCGCATCCATCCGGCGGTGTCGGCGGGACGTTTGCCTGTCGCTCTGGATTTGCCGGAGACCAAGCCCAAATGCCGCGCGGCCGCTTCATCCTGAGCCTGCCAGTAGAGCATGTTGTCGTCGCGCCGGCTTCTGTAATGCAGAAAACTACGCACGGTGACGAGAAATTGATGCGCGAGAGCAGAATCATCCTGGCGTTCAACCAGCAGATCTTTTTCATAGCGACTGGCGGAATAGCGGGCCGATTCCGGCAGTAGCTGGGAGAGCCAGGTACAAACGTGAAAATCACGCAATCCACCGATGCCGTCTTTAACATTGGGCTCCAAATGAAAAAGGGTTCGCTGAAATTTGGCATGACGTGTTCGCGTTAGCTGAGCGATGGCAGTGAACAATTGAGAACGCCGGCGTTCGACCAGTGCGGGAATCCGCTCCAGATCGAGTTCTTCAAACAGGGCAAAATCTCCGGCGATGTAGCGGCGGTTGAGCAGCGAAAGGGTAAATTCTGGGTTCTCTTCACTCATTCGCTCACATTCCGCAAGGGTACGGGTGGTGGCGCTGACGCGCAGCCCGATGTCCCACAGATCTTGCGACAGTTTTCGGATGTCGGCCTTGTGAGCGCCTTCCGCAGTGGCGTCGCTGGCGATGAATAGCAGATCGACATCAGAGTAGGGAAAAAGCTGGCGTCGCCCATATCCGCCGATGGCGGCCAGGGTGAGGCCCTGGGGGCCATATTCCTCAGCGGCGATATGCTCCAGCCACAAGCGCTCGATGAGATGGTCGACGAGTTCGGTGCGCCGCTGAACAAGCACCGCACCCTCCTGCGATTCGGCAAAGAAGTCCCGCATCTGGTCAGAAGTGCGTTGATACTCCACACGCAGCATTTGGATCGAGGATGAATCGGAGATCGGGATAGAGGGCTCCTTTGCGAGAGAGCATATCGGTCGACAGGGCGATCGAACGAGACCGGTTCTCCTGATGCTATCGATTGAGAAGATCGTTTCCGTGCGGTCTTTCTTTCAGGAAAGGCCAGGAATCAATTTTCTGTCCGGTAGACCGCTTCAGGAGAAGCGGTCTAAAGTGCGGTTTCTCCGCGTTCGTCATTGCGAATACGAATCGCTTCGTCGATGCGCGAGATGAAGATTTTGCCGTCCCCGATTTTTCCGGTACGAGCCGCTGTCAGGATGGCCTGGATGGCGCGTTCCACGATGGCATCGGTTACGACGATTTCGAGTTTGATCTTGGGGAGCACATCCACGGCATACTCGCGGCCGCGATAGAACTCAGTGTGGCCTTTTTGGCGGCCATGACCGCGCGCCTCCAGGATGGTAATGCCCTCGACCCCAATTTCAATCAGCGCTTCTTTCACCGCGTCCAGCTTTGACGGTTGAATAATTGCTTCAATCTTCTGCATGTCTCACTTCCTCGCTTCCCTAGAAAAAGAAGGACTGCCAGAGCCGGCTGCATAACACCCGTATCCGGGAATTCAGAAACATTCTCCAGTAGCTTTACAGGCTGCGTGTAACGGCACTGCTAAAGCCGCGCCCTGATACGAAACCATTTATGCAACCAAAATTCTTATCAATTGGTCTTTCCTCACTGCCAAGATATATCAGAGCAAGCCTAGGAAGCAGCAATTTCCCAATCGTATCCCTCTTCGCCGTGCTGACTAAGATCCAACCCTTCGTGTTCGTCGGCGGGGGGTACACGCAAGCCGATCAGCATATCCACGATCTTCAGCAGTACCAGCGTTCCGACGATGGAAAGCGTCCAGGCGATGGCAACGCCGAGCAACTGATGCGGGACCTGCATCCAGTTGCCGTCCAGCCATCCGACCGGGAGCGCGGCGCCATGGGCATCTTTGAAGATTGGGTTGATGGCGCGGGAAGCGAACACACCGGTAAGAATCGCGCCCAGAGTTCCCCCCGCACCGTGCACGCCAAAAGCGTCCAGCGAGTCATCATAGCCGAACGATTGTTTGACCTTGGCAACCATGAAGTAGCAGAACAGTCCGGCAAGGAAACCAATGGCGAGTGCAGACATAGGGCCGACAAAGCCTGCCGCCGGAGTGATGGCGACCAGGCCTGCGACCGCGCCCGAGATCGCGCCAAGGGCGCTGGGCTTGCCATTGCGCAACCATTCCGCCAGGCACCATCCCATGGCCGCCGCCGCCGCGCCAAAATGAGTAGCGACAAAGGCACTGGTGGCCAGCGTGCCTGCCGACAAGGCGCTGCCCGCATTGAATCCAAACCAGCCGACCCAAAGCAGACCCGCGCCGATAAAGCTGAGGACAACGCTATGCGGCGGCATCGGCTCCTTGGGATAGTGCAGCCGTTTGCCCAGATACAGCGCGCAGACCAGTGCCGATACGCCGGAGGTGATGTGGACGACGGTGCCGCCGGCGAAGTCTAACGTGGGAATGCCGCCGGGAAGAGAGGCATTCAGCAGGCCGTCTTTGCCCCACACCATGTGGGCCATGGGCGCGTAGACAAACAAGGACCACAGCAGGGTAAAGAGCGCCATGGCGCTAAACTTCATTCGTTCGGCAAAGGCGCCGGAGATGAGTGCCGGGGTGATAATGGCAAACATCAACTGATAGATCATGAACGTGGCCAGCGGGATAGTGGCCGCATAGGCTGGGTCGGGCACCGAGCCGACTCCGTGGAGAAACAGGTGATGCAATCCGCCAATAAACCAGTTTCCCGAGCCAAAGCACAAACTGAAGCCGACAATCCCCCACACTACAGTGATGATGCCGGTCATCGCGAAACTATGCATCATGGTGCTGAGGACATTCTTTTTTCGTACCAGTCCGCCGTAAAAGAGCGCGAGGCCGGGGATGGTCATCATCAACACCAGCGCGGAGGAGACAAGCATCCAGCCGTTGTCCGCGGAAAGCTGCGCACTTTGCACTGCGATGTCGAGTTGCTGGAGATGCTGCTGCATCTGCTGTTGCGTCTGCGTGACCGCTGGGGCGGCGACCTGCGCATCGGCGCAAACTCCCATGCAACCCGTGAACAGGAAAAGCAGGAGCAGGACGCGCGCCAAGCCGATCCGACGAGAAAGGCTCGCGGGGGGGCGGGCTTGTGCCCGGCTAGACCTCAGCATTGGCTGGCTCCCATGGCTCTCGGCCAGGAGACAAGTCGCATGACGCTGTTCTCGGATCCATCGCATATAGGTTGTCCGCCGTAGTGAAAGAGTGGAATGAAGTAGTCCTAATATTTCCATGCATAGCTTGAACTTGCGGTTGACCAGCGTTACGTCGATAAAGGTGTCTGAAGTGAAGTTTTGCGGTGACGCTGCCATCGGTGCATGATGTGAACGTCATGCCCAGCGAAGCCACGAAGATTTAGAGGATTGATGAAAAACCTAACTCTACTTTGCCCTGCTGGAGGCAAAAGGTCGAATACAAATTTTTTATTGAGGTTATTTGGCACAGTTATGCGAGCGTTGTCGCAAAAGTTGTTCTTGAGCTACCCAGATGGCACGAGCCTGAGGAATCTCGGATCGTGCGAATTTTGCCTGAAGTTGTCTACAAGCCGCATCATAAATGGATAGCCATTCTGACGGGGATCGAGGTCTGCCCGGAAATACCGATAGAATTTTCATGGCGCGAGATTCGGTGGGATTTTGTCCGCTGTATTGCTTCGGCGGGTGCATGGTACGGATTTCTTTGAGGTACGAGTGAAAAATCGTAGCATTCGAACAGTTTTGGCTGGGTTGCTCTGCACGGCGTTGGCGACTGGATCCGTTGGCCTGGCAAGTGGACCCGCAGATGCGCAGGTGCGGGCCCTGAACGCAACACCGACGCGACCGTTCCCTGGCGAAAGCTCAACTTTTTCAGCGAACATATCGTGGCAGCCGATGGATACCCCGATGCTGTTTGATCCGCAGCAGGACCAGAGTATGCCTGCCTATCTTCCGCCGAAGCCGCCGAAACCGAAGGCTGGTTCGCCCAACT
>JAJZCA010000171.1 GCA_021798735.1 Acidobacteriota bacterium
ATGGTCGGGGCCGGTTGTCTCAATTTTTCCGCCAATTTTGGATCAGTATTGCCAAGCACCCTGAACTGCATCTCCTGTGTCACAACGGTCGGCTTGCCAATTACTAAATCGACTGTTCGTTGAAATTCTCCATGCTGGTGTCTGGCCGAAATGAGACCCGGTATCGCCGGAGCTTCACGGTCGGACTGCATTGCGATATTCAGAGCTAAGCCCGTAGAGGTCGCGTGAACATTACTGCACTCGAAAAGCTGCTGAACAACCGACTGAGCATCCCCCTCACTCCCTGCGACCAGATTCATCCGTGCAGCTCCGGTCTTGCCCGGAGCAACGGGGATGTCGAGCACAAAGCTTTGCTTCCCAGCTTTGCCTTGACCAGAATCGACCACGACGGTCAGCCTGTAATGTTTGACTCCGGATTCAGAGCTTTGGACCGAAGACTGAGCGAATCCCGCTGAGGAGATTGCTAGGGCAAGGGCAACCGTAAAGTATTTTGACATGAGACCACCGCCATGGAAATGATTTGTGCGCGAACACACACAGATGAGACTACTATCGAGTGACTTCGGTGAGCTATGGGTAAGTGTGCATCGCAAGATGCGGCCTCGCTTGTGACTGTCGTCACGGCGCAAAATTTCCGCCGAGCTGCCGCGATTGCAATTTCCTCTTCCGGCAGTCGACCTCGGATTGGCGGTGCTGTCTAATTCTGGTCGGCCACGGGAAGCACAGGCAGCGAAACCAAGTCTACGGTCGAAGGATCGTCCCGCAGCTTCAGGTAGAGCGTGGTCCCATTCGGACGCGGAACCTGCATCGTGTTGCCGGCAAATCCCAATGGCACGGCCGTTGGGTTCAGGAATAGCGAGGTGGCCGCGATCGAATCGATCAGGAACAGATTTTTACCGGTCATCGTGCACAATTGCGCGGGATTGGACGGACAATCGACGTGCTTCAGCTCCGGCAGGCGCACCAGATTCGCCAGCGGCTGCCAGTCGCCCGGAACGCCAGCAGCGGACATGGGGCGGAACCGCAGCGGACCGAAGGCGGACGACCCGAATGCCTTGGCCGGATCCAGTGTGGCAAATACGGTTTGCGCATCCTGCAGCGTCAGTGCATTATTGGCCAGGCCCAGGGATGTGACGAAGCCTCCGTCGGCAGCTCCCACCTCAATGGTTTCATCGCGTGGAAATTGCTGCGGCGCGACCGACTTCAAAAAGAAATTGAGATGGCCATATTGCGGCAAATCATTTTCATTGCCCAGGTGAATAAATGCGTAGTTGCCGCCGGAATTCACCGCGATGCTCTTGCTGAGCAGCACGACCCGCGGACGCGGGGGGGCAATCGCGACCGGAATATCGAGGGTGCGGCCATCCTTCAAGTGGACGTGGGCTGTCATCGCTGCGTCTTCGACAAAAACCTTTGAGCCTGCGAGATTTGTCGATGTCTTCAGGTGCAGCGTGTCTTCAGTGCCGCTGTGCTTCGTCGATCCGGCATGAAAAATCACTCCGCCGATCTCCACGCTGGAAACTTCCTGCAAGTGGGTTCCCGTCATTACGCCTTCGTCATCGCCAGCGTGCAGCATCACTCCGGAGACGACGGCGGACGGCGGATAGACGTGCACCGGGATCTTTTCAGGCTTGGTTTGGCCATATTCCGCGACCACAAGGGTATAGGGACCCTGCGACGACTTGGTCACGGGAAGATTGACTTCCAGCAGTCTTGGCGGAGTGCGGGTAAACGTGGCTTTCTCCACCATTCCCTGCGGAGTGGCAAGGGTGACGTCCTGGACACAAACGACGCTATCCGCCTGCAGATGCAGGGAAATCTTGTTCGCAGCGGTGATGGCGTTCGTTTCACCGGCTGCGAAAGACCATTCCTGCGGGCGAGAATTCGTGAACGCGAAATCCGGGCCGCTCCACGGATCGAAGCCCCATTCGCCGCGAAGCTGTCCAGTTACCGTGCCGCTGACGCTCGATGTCTGCAGCACCCGGGCATCCACTTCAAACCCGCCGCGTTCCGCATCGGCGGCGGCTGGCAGGTCAACAGCGTGGCCGGTGGAATCTTGTACATGCAGCGCCAGATCGTGCGCGTATTGGGTGGAAAAAACCAGCGGCGCCCCTTCCACCGATAGCACCAATTTGGGCCGTTCCAGGCACAGCAGTTCTTCCGGATGGACAGCGCGCAGCATGGGAAAATGCACGGATGCGACCGGGGGAAGACTCGCCACCATCACCGACTTGGGATTGCTGAAGGAAGGAGGGTTGCTCAGTTTCAACTGAATTGCGCCGTCGTCGTTTATAGACAAGGCGGGGATATAGGCATACTGTGCCGTGTGCATACTGCCCACAATGCGCACCATATCCACCACCGCTCCGACATAGGGGCTGTACATGCCGCCTCCGGCAGCCGTGGAAACGCTCAACTGATTGATCATGTCTCCGGCCGCGCCTGAGGTCAGCGCCGTCACCATGGACTGGCTTTGCGCATCGTTCAGCACGACATTTTCGGGGTCCTGTACCAGGCAGGCTTCCTGTTGCTCCGGTGCCAGATCGAAACAGGACATATTGATTTTGAGATAGAGGGTCCGGGCGAGCAATTTGGCGCGCTTTTCCAGGCCGACCGGATCGGTGTTGGAAATCTTCTTTACGGCATCGACATAGGCATCGAGGCGAGAGCGGGTAAGGTCGGCGGCGTACAGGTCCTGTGCAGCGCGCACAAACACTCCGGGCCGGGAGCGCACCGCCGTCCGCACGGTGGTGAATCCGCCGCCTGTCTCCGGTGCCCAGAAAATCAACGCCTCCAGCGCACCCTCTGGGACCCGGACGCTGACACCATCCTTCCGCACTTGCGGCCGCCACGTTTCTACCTTGGTAAACCATTTTTCCGGTGGCGGATTTAAGGAGCCTCGCAGAAATACGGGAATCAGCAGGTAATGGATCGATTCGTTGGCAGGCAGGTCGGGATGCAACCACATCTCGTCTCCGGCCTGCAGGTTCGGTACCTGAGAAATGGGCAGGCTTCTGCCGGCACGAGTAATTCTTATCTCCAGCCGCGGTCCGGGCAGATCAAAGGGGGCAGCAGCAGCGGAAGCTAACGAGGAAACCAGGAGCAGCATCATAAAGACGGGGAGACCCGCGCCAAGCCATAATCGCCATTTCATACTTCTTATTCTATGGAAGGACACCGATTTCTTCAGAGTCGGTACCGAGTTCGATACCAAGAAATTCGACCAAAGGTCCCTGAAGTCTGCGATGATTGCGGAGGCGAATTCGAAACGTACGGAGTGGTTCGGAAATGGAACGGATTCAAGCGCAAGAGCTTCTGGATAGCGATCAGTGGTCCGGAGCCGAAGTTGCCTGTGCTCTCGGGGCCATCGGGCGGGTGAATCGACTGTACGGTGGACACAGGATGCATAAGCGGCTGTTTCAGCGCGTATGTTCCAAAGTCGCCGCGCAGGAGTTACAAGTTCTGGAAGTCGCGTCCGGCTATGCGGATGTGTTGCAGGCCGCATCCCTGATGTTGAAGAAGCAGAATATCGCGCTTAAGATATCGCTGCTGGATCGCTGCGCCAAGCATCTGCCACAGCGCCACAACTGGCACATGGACTTGCAGCCTCCAAAGTTGATGATCGGCGATGCCCTGAACCTGGAGATGCCGGACAATAGCGTCGACATTGTTTCCTGTTGCCTTTTTTTTCACCACTTGAGCGTCGATGAAGCACGCGCGTTTTTGCGTGAAGCCTTGCGTGTTTCCCGTGTTGCCGTGCTCATCAATGACGTGGAGAGAAAGCGTGTGAACTATTTCCTGTCGCACCTTTACCGATTCATGGATCCCAGCAGGCTGTCGCGTCATGATGGGCCGACTTCCGTGCGGCAAGCCTATACCTACCAGGAAATGCAGGACCTGCTGCAAGAGACGCGCTGCAGCTATGAGCTGGAACGCGGCTACTTGTATCGGCTGGGCGCAATCGCATGGAAGCAGGAAATGCAGCCCGGTTAAAACGCGTGCGTTGGGCAAAGGGCAAGTTGAGGTTTCCATGATCGCTGGCCGGAATTCCAAGACTGCGGGCAGCGCCAGTATTCCAAAACTGCTTTCGTCTGAAAACTACTTTTTGTGCAGTCCCACGATCAAATCGTTCTTCACTTTATGAACGCCGGGTATTGCCTTGGCAATTTTCCCCACCTCGCGCTTGTCGAAATGCGTTGTAACGGTACCGGTTAGCCGCGAACCATCTTGGAGGCTGTGCGGATGAGTGCCCCGGAGAGGCCGGTGAGGCTGTCTTCAACTGCCATCTCAGTGGCGAGCAGTTGGATTCCGGAGTTGTATGTCGGGTAGGGATGGATGATGCTGGCCAGATCGCTGACCTTGAGATTATTCTGCATGGCCATGACGATCTCCATGATGGCTTCGCCCGCCCGGTGCCCGACAATGGTGGCCCCAAGAATCGTTCCGGCTGGCGTCGCAATGATCTTGATCATTCCCTCGCAGTCGTTGTCGCAGACGGCACGGTCGACGCGCGTGATGGGCCAGGTGGAGACGACCGGGTTGCGATTGGCGGCGAGCGCCTGTGCGAAGGTGAGACCGACCTGTGCGACCTCGGGATCGGTGAAAGTGATGCGAGGCATCACCGACGGAAAGCAAGAATTGCTTCCCGGCAGCAATGCGTTCCGCGCAGCTTGAAAGCCCTGCCAGCCAGCCAGATGCGAAAACTGCTCGCCGCCAAGTACATCTCCGGCAGCATAGATGGAGTTGGTGGATGTCTGGAGATGCCGGTTTACCTCAATTCCTTTGCCGGAATACTTGACCCCTGCGGCTTCAAGGTTCAGGCCATCGAGAGTCGGCTTGCGACCCGCGGCCACCAGCAACAGGTCGCATTCAATCCTTTGTCCCGCGGAGTGTACGGCGGCCCGGTAGCCGGCCTGTTCGACCGAAACCGCTCTCTCAGGAACGATCTGAAGGCCCTCGCGTTCGAATACGCGGGCGATGATTTCGGAGGCATCGGGCTCTTCTTTGGGAAGGAGGCGTTCGGCAAAGACGATGACCTGCGTGCCGAGGCGCTGATAGGCCTGCGCGATTTCGAGACCGACGGGGCCTCCCCCGATCACTACCATCGCAGCGGGGAGATGGTCATTCTCGAAGATCTGGCGGTAGGTCGAGTAGGGGACTGCGCTGAGCCCAGGGAGTGATGGGATCAGCGGCTCCGCTCCGGTTGCGATGAGCATTTTCTTCGCGGAGATGCGTTGAGTGCCGACCATCAGGATGTGTGGATCGACAAAGCTGGCGGGGCCGAGAAGGATGTCCATGCCTTTCTGCTGGAGAGCCTCAGGCGTGGTGCCTTTGTAGATCTGGCGGATGGTAGAGCGGAGATATTCGCGGACCTGAAGCATGTCCACGACCGGAGGCACGGATTGGATGCCAAGGGTGGACGCGGTGCGGAGTTGATGCGCGACGCGGGCAACTTTCAAGAGTGATTTACTTGGAACGCAGCCCGACCAGGTGCAGTCGCCGCCGATGCGGTCTCTCTCGATCATTACGACGCGAGCGCCGAGCTTGACGGCGAAGTCGGCTGCGATGAGTCCTACTGAACCAGCGCCGAGAATGGCGAGATCATACGTTTCCGTGCTCATGGGTCAGGCTCCGGGGGCTTGGGGATTCGGGCTGGGAATCCAGTGAAGGAAGATCAACGCAAGGATTGCGACGAAGATGGTTCCGTAGAGGAGACCGTCGATTGCGTAGCGCTGGCCGAGTATCCCAGCGAGGAGTGAGCCGATGATGGCACCGACGCTGAGGAGAACAGAGTAGAGACCCATCGCCGCGCCTCGTCCTGACTGGATGGGAAGCGTGCCGGCTAGCCACGCGAGGGCTGCGGGCGTGAATCCGCTTTCTACCATGATGAGCAACGCGATGATGACACCGAGGGTCCAGCGTATTGCTGAGGGCTGATGGGCGGCGTGGTTCAGAAGGTAGAAACCGGCACAGACAGGCAGCATAGCACCGAGGGTGATTCTCATTGCATTCTTGAGACGGATGTGGGGCAGGACAAAACTCCATGCCGTGACTCCAATGCCGAACACAATGGAGTACCCGAGGAGCAGCCAACCTACGCTTGCTGGAGTTGAGGCGTAGATTCCTGCCAGGTACTGGGATTTGGTGGAACGCTCCGTCAGAAGAAACGGAAGAGTGGGCCCAAGCCAAAGGCCTACAACCGAGTTGACGCACAGCCATACCGGGGCAAGATGGCGTATCGAGGGCAGCTGCAGCACCTGCTTGAGATCGTCGAGTGGACTTGAGAGATGTCGTACTGTCCTGCCGGAAATATTGATGAAGAAAGTTACGGCGCAGAGCAGGTAAACGATGGCGACAATAGCAAACGCGCCTGCATGGAGAACGCGGAAAAGCTGGCCTGCCACAATGCCCCCCAGCGCCAGGCCGGCCAGCAGCGTCAGTTCGAAGTAGCTCATCGCCTTGACGCGAAGGGTTGGACGGTCGTCGGTGGCGTCGGTGAGGTATGCGAGTAGGGCTGGCACGATGGCAGCAGCACCGACACCTTCGAGCAGCCTGCTGAGAAAGAAGATGGATGTTGACCCCGACACCGCAAAGAGAAACACGGCCAGGGCGCCGATGATTGCACCAGCCGTCATCAGCAATCGAGGCTGCATGGCGTCCGACGCGAGTCCCATGGGAATTGAGGCGAATAGCTCTGCGGCAAAGGATACCGCGCTCAGAGTCCCAACCAATCCCGCGCTGAGATGAGCGCCGTGGTTGTTGAGGCTCGCAAGGTATAGCCCGATCAGAATGCCGCTGGTACCGCTCGCAATTCTGAGCAGACCATGTGCAGAGATCACCCAGGCAAGGTTGGCGTTAGGCCGCGACCTATCCGCTGAGGACGAGCCAACCGCCCTTGAGGGGAGATCGTTCTTCGGATGTTTCTCAATCGGCAATGGCAACGTCACTCGCGGTCAATCCTGTCGGCGATCCACTTGGCAAACAGCTTATCCAACGAGAATAGTCCAGCGCCAAAGATCAGGACCATCAGGGATGCAAAGAGGAAGGTGTAGGAATCTGCGCCTGCATCCGGATTGTTGTGCCGCCGAGCAGTCCGGCTACGGCCGCTGCCATACATACTGACTTCATTGAGTTCGTCATGGTGAATTCTCCTAGTTAAGATTTGGCTTCCGTCCCGAGTCGGCTACGGTTGGCTCATACACCGGAAGATGGTGGCTGGAGACGAAGGTTACTGAACGCCCGGTGATATTTATTTCTCCCGTCCCGCGTAACCTTTCCTTATGAGCAGCATCGTGATCAATAGTGGTCGAAACGATGCCACGAAGATCGAGCCGAAGCCGAAAGGTTGTTCCTTGGATCCTATGACCAGCGTGAGTCCTGTCATGTCTCAGGAAGAAGAGATCATCGCGCGTATCTGCGAGGGCGAGAAGGCTTGTTTCCATGCCCTCATCCGCCCGTATGCCCGGATGATGTTTGCATCTGCTTTTGCTGTGCTGCGCAATCCGGCGGACGCGGAAGAGGCTGTCCAGGAAGCCGCCTTGAAGGCCTTTTTGCATTTGTCACAGCTTGAAGATCGACGACGATTTCGTGCCTGGTTGTTGCAGATCGTGGTCAATGAAGCGCGGATGTATCGCAGAAAACTGCAGACCAAACTCTACGAGTCGATCGATGAGACCGAAGCTGACTCGGTTCCCAGACAGTTTTCTGATTGGC
>JAJZCA010000172.1 GCA_021798735.1 Acidobacteriota bacterium
ATTCAATGTCAGGGCCATGCTGTCCCTGGGCAAATAAACAGAAGTAGTCACCAGGTCATAGACCGGCGCAAGGCGGGCTTCACCCTGAACGTCGTCGTAGACGATGCCGAAATTCTTGAGATGCGCATCGCCATTGCGCAAGGCGCAGTTGATGACGATGAGCGTAAACAGACGCTCCAGGTCTTCGCCAACATGAGGTGAGTCCGGGGAGATCGGACCATGAAAGCATAACCTTGCCGGGAGCACAACTGACGAAAGCGGCAATTGCGTCTGTCTCTTGAAATGACAAATCATCAAGAAAGTTGTAGTATTGTGTCATGGCCCAGTCTCACCGCGAAGCGTCGCGGCGGCTCTTCGAACTCGCCGAGCAACAGCAAGGCTTCTTTACGACGAAGCAGGCCAAGGCGGCCGGTTTCGCCGAGAATACGCATCCCTATCATGTGCAGGCCGGGAACTGGATCCGCGAACATCGTGGCATCTACCGGCTGGCGCTGTTCCCGACGCCAGATCGTCCCGATCTTGTCCTATGGTCGCTCTGGTCCAGGAACCGGAAAGAACAGATCGAAGGCGTCTATAGTCATCAGACCGCGCTGAGTCTGCATGATCTGTCGGACCTGAACCCGGCAAAGCTCCAAATGACGGTCCCGGCGCACTTCCGGCGCAATAGCGATATTCCCGGCATCCTCGTGCTTCATTATCGCGATCTGCCCAAGAGCGATATGCAGGGCGGACCGGGATACAAATTCACCCGGCCGCTCCGGACGATTCTCGATCTGATCGAGGCTGGCGCGGTCGAGCGGACGTTCATTCGCCAGGCCCTGCTGCAGGCTGTTGACCGGGGTTTGATCACGCGCCAACAACTACGGAGCGCACAACTGAACGAAACGGCGCGCAAGATGGTCGAGGATGCGCTGCGGCGGGCTGCATAATGGCGACACAGAGAGTGTATACAACAGCGGCAGCCTTCCGGAGAGCCCTGGAAGAACGTTTGAAAAACAGGTCGCAGGCGGAACAGATCGACATCAATCGCCTCAGACGTCAGGTATCCTTCGATCGATTGCTGGCACGCCTGTTCAGGGACGATGCGGCGCCGTGGGCGTTGAAGGGCGGCTATGCCCTGGAGCTTCGCTTCAAGTCCGCGCGATCCACGATCGATATCGATCTAACGGTGCAGCGGGTCGTAGAGGCAATAGAAGGCGGAGACGCAGTTCGAGCGATACGTGAGATGCTACAGAACGCGGCCGATGTCTCCCTCAATGACTGGTTCGAGTATAGGATTGGGCCACCCATGATGGATATGACCGGGGCTCCTTACGGGGGCGCTCGCTATTCGGTCGAAACACGTATGGATGGAAGGATCTTCGCCCGGTTCCATCTCGACACAGGCGTTGGCGATGTCGTGATTCAGCCTCTTGAAACTGTCGAATGCCATGACTGGCTCGGTTTTGCAGGAATCTCGAAGCCACACGTGCGGATGATCTCACGGGAACAACAATTCGCGGAAAAGATTCACGCCTATACGCTTCCGCGCAGCTCGGCGAACAGCCGGGTAAAGGACCTGGTAGATTTGGCGCTACTCATCGGAGAAAACCAACTTGACCGACGGAAGGCATTCAACGCATTGCGTCTGACCTTTGAAAGAAGGAACACGCACGCTTTGCCAACGATCTTGAGCGCTCCGCCGGAAAACTGGCAAACGCCGTTCGAAGCGCTTGCGGAGGAATGTGGGCTGCAAGCAAACATCGCTATGGTCTTCGAAAGCGTGCGCAAGTTCGCCGAAACTGTCCTGGCAGGCGGTACGGAGCAGTGAACCGGAGATGGCCAGCAGAAGTTCAAAATCGACTTCATTTGATTACGGTGACGCGGATTACCAGCGGCTGCGCGAAGAGAATACGCGGTTGCGGCGTCTTCTGGCTGTTCACGGCATTCCCATTCCGCAGTCCCCGTCAGACGATACGCTTCCGATTCAAACTCCCGAACCCGCGGCAGTGGAAAGCAAGGAGGACCGCGCTCGCAAACGAATCGAGCTCTTCCGGTGCCTGTTCCGTGGGAGAGAGGATGTCTATGCGCGGCGGTGGGATAATCCCGACGGCCGGTCTGGATACTCCCCAGCAACCCTGAAAGATTGGAAAGCGATCAACTCAAGCAGGCCGGAGGATCGGAAGAAGGTCGATCAACACACGAGGAAGTTCCTCCCCTTGAGCAATCTCGTAATCGAGAATCATCTTCTAGGGAAAGAAACCATTGGCGTTTATCCACTTCTCACGGATGAAACCTGTTGGTTTCTCGCCGTGGATTTCGACAAGAAAACATGGGCTGACGACTCTTGCGCGTTTCTCGACACATGCCGGGAGTTGAGCGTGCCGGCAGTTCTCGAGCGCTCGCGTTCCGGAAATGGCGGCCATGTATGGATCTTCTTTAAAGATGCGCTTCCGGCGAACACCGCGCGCAAACTCGGATGCGCGATTCTGACGCGGACCATGGAACGCCGGCATCAACTCGGTCTTGATTCTTATGACCGCCTACTCCCGAATCAGGACACGATGCCAAAAGGCGGGTTCGGAAACCTGATTGTCCTCCCCTTGCAGTTTGCGCCACGCAGGTCCGGCAACAGCGTTTTCGTCGACACGGATCTCCGCCCATATCCCGATCAGTGGGAGTTTCTTTCTACGATTCGGCGGATGTCCGTCGCCACCGCCGAAGAGGTCGTCGCCGATGCCCAACAAAATGGCGATCTGATCGGAGTTCGCATCAGCATTGCCGATGAAGAAGATGCGCAGGATCCGTGGACTCTTCCACCTTCACGAAAGCGGATGGAGCGGCCAGTTGAAGGGCCATTGCCTGAAAGAGTGCAGATCGTCCGCGCAAATCTTCTTTACGTGGAGAAGCAAGGCCTGCCGCCAGCTATGCTGAATCGTCTGCTCAGGCTCGCAGCGTTTCAGAATCCGGAATTCTACAAAGCGCAGGCGATGCGGCTTCCGACATATGCCAAACCGCGCGTGGTCGCGTGCGGCCAGGATTTCCCACAGCACATTGCCGTGCCGCGCGGATGTTTAACGGAGGTATTGGCTCTTCTGCAGGCGCACAATGTACGTCCTGAAATTCGTGACGAACGGTTCGCAGGCACTCCGATCCCAGCGGAATTCGATGGTCAACTTCGGTCAATCCAGGAGGAGGCCGTTCGAGGGATCGGCGCCTACGATGAGGGAATCCTCTGCGCTCCGACGGCCTTTGGGAAGACTGCCGTTGCCGCATGGTTAATTGCAAAGCGCAAGGTCAATACCTTGGTTCTTGTTCATCGTCAGCAACTTCTCGATCAATGGCAGGAGCGGCTGGCCATGTTTCTGAGCACACCTGCAAACTCGATTGGGCACATTGGCGGCAGCAAGATGCACCGGACGGGCCTCATCGATGTTGCGGTCATTCAGAGCCTGTACCAGAAGGATGCTGTAAAAGACTTCGTTGCCGAATACGGCCAGGTTATCGTCGATGAGTGTCACCACATCTCTGCATTCACATTTGAGCAGGTAATGAGACAGGTGAAAGCCAAATACGTCGTTGGCCTCACCGCCACGCCAACGAGGAAAGATGGGCACCATCCGATCATCTACATGCAATGTGGTCCTGTCCGGTTCAGCATGAGCGCCAAGGCAATGACGGAAACGAATCCATTTGAACACAGGGTCATTCCTCGTCACAGCGATTTTCAAATGCCGTCCGAACTGGCCGAGGTGACGATTCAGGATGTCTATGGTGCGCTATCGAATGATGTGTTGCGCAACGAGATGATCACCCGCGACGTTGTGAGCGTGATCGAGGCGGGGCGGTCTCCGCTGCTTTTGACTGGCCGGACGGAGCATCTACAGTATTTCGCAGCCAAGCTCAACGGCGCTGTCAAACACGTGTTTGTCTTGAAGGGTGGCATGGGCAAGAAGCAACGCCGGCAGATTGCGGAAGCAATGGCGGCTGTCCCAGACGCTGAATCGCGGGTTATTCTGGCCACTGGAAGCTACATCGGAGAGGGGTTCGACGATGCGCGCCTGGATACGCTGTTCCTCGCCATGCCGATCTCTTGGAAGGGGACCTTGCAGCAGTATGTTGGCCGCCTGCATCGTCTTTACGACAACAAGCGGGTAGTTCAAGTCTACGATTATGTGGACAACGGCGTTCCGATGCTGGCAAGAATGTACCAGCGCAGATTGAAGGGCTACGGCGCCATCGGCTACGCTATCGAGCAGACTGGTGCCCTTCCGGCACTCCTTTAAGTTTTCACACCTAATACCAAACCGTTACGGCTTGGTTCATGAACAAATACTTCCCGGATGTACGGCGCAGGATTGCTGAACAACATCGGCGTTGTAGCTTGGCTGAAACCTCACGCCGACGTGAGATGCTCTTTGACGTTGTGCGTGACATCGCCGCAGGGCTCCACAGTCTCGGACATCAATTGCGTAAGCATCTGGGCGATGTATTCCGCAATCTGGCCGCGCAGAAGGAGAGCCGGATTGAGGAGGGGCATCTGATGCCGGATCACGTTCATATGTTGATCGCAATTCCGCCCAAGTAAGCGGTGAGTCAGGTGATCGGTTTTATCAAGGGCAAGAGTGCGATCCTCTTGACGAGGGTTTATGGAGAGCTGAAGCGAAATTTTGTTGGGCAACATTTCTGGGCGCGCGGCTTCATGGTGTCGACGGTGGGCCGGGATGAGAAGGTGATCCGGGACTACATCCGCAACCAGGAAGACGAGGACAAACGAATTGACCAGATGCAGATCTGGAACTGAGTTGCCGCCTCCGGGCGGCGTAACGCAACCGGGGCCGCTTTGAGCGGCTCACACCATAAGGCCCCCGGCTCTGCCGGGGGATACTTACCAGAGTGATTCAACTGCCAAGGGATGACGAAGATGGTGAAGATACCACGAAAAGCATACACGTAGGAGTACAAGCAGGAGGCGGTGCGTCTGAAGGATTGGTCCAGCTTTCGGACGGAGCCGCTCACCGCCGCCCCACTCGCAGCGAGTGTTTCGCACCCTGCTCCCACTCTTGAAGCATACGTTCGCCAACCTCTGAGAACGCTGCGTGCTCTTTGTTGTATAGCCGCATCTCCTCAGCCGCGGACACCAGCGCATCCTCCACGCGCTCCAGAATTGCTCTCACTCGTGCTGGCGTGCTTCCGAGTCGCACTTCGCCCAGCCGCTGCAGGTCCTTTGCACTCGCCCATTTTGTGGTCCCATTCAATGTCAGGGCCATGCTGTCCCTGGGCAAATAAACAGAAGTAGTCACCAGGTCATAGACCGGCGCAAGGCGGGCTTCACCCTGAACGTCGTCGTAGACGACGCCGAAATTCTTGAGATGCGCGTCGCCATTGCGCAAGGCGCAGTTGATGACGATGAGCGTAAACAGACGCTCCAGGTCTTCGCCAACATGAGGTGAGTTGGCAAACTCCACAAAACGCTTCAGGACGGAGGTTTCGTAGCTGCCGCGATATTTCTCATCCGTGCGTCGCGCGTTGAGCACGCAGAAGTCCTCAAAGCCGCGATACGTTCCATCCGCTCGCAGATCAAAGCGATCAATCACAAGCGCAAGACCATCCTCGGCCAAACGATAAGATGGAACATCCAGGCCACACTTCTCAGCAACCTTGAGGCAGAAGTACTCATTCGCTGCGAGCTGAGGAAATTCATTCTGTTCCCACAACTTCACGATATGCGTAGCGCCACGATAGCTCTGCGACAGACGAGTCCTGCTTTTGTTCAACGCGTTGAAGGCCGTCTCATCGCGTATGAGAAATTTGGGCTGTACGCCGCTGATTCCAGAAAACGATGCAAACTTGTCGATGAGATAGCGCAGCAGGTCACCGCCGCGATTCCGTTCAAGAATTTCTTCCACCGATTGGAAGGGTACGTCTTCGTCGAGTTGCTCCTTCTCTCCGGTATAGCGAATGCGGCCAACCTGCGAGCGTCCCACAATGCTCAACAGGTCGAAGTCGTCGAAGGTTCCGGTAGCCTTGGCAAAGGCCAGGCGCAAGCGCTCGCGCAATGCGCCTTCGGGCAGGTTCATTTCAAAGATGGGCAGAAGTCCCAACGGAGCGTCATACGACGATGTACGAACGTTCATCGTGACAGACACCGCCCGTTCGCTGGCCACTCCCGGCGGATACACAAATGTGCTGCCGCGCGTGTTGTGGCGGTCCAGCATGCCCGCCTCAGCGGCGTCGGTCCAGACCTTGATCATCGCGCCCCTCCTCCATGAGTTCTTCGAGTGTCGGTCGCCGCCTGCTCATCTCGAGCAGCCGTAGCTCTAGTCCGAGCGCGGTCAGAATGTTGGTGATCTTCGAATAGCCGAGTTCGCCGAGACGCGCGTTCTCTAAGGCATCCAGCGTCGAGAGCCCGACTCTGGCTTTTTGGGCAAGCTGAGATTGGGTCATCCCTAGCTCCTTGCGCTTGCGGGCAATGCGTTCGCCGATTGAGGCCAATGGCAACATTTGCCTAATATACAAGGTATTGAACCTATTTCTCAAATGAAGACCTAATATATTGTGCTTTGCGCTCCAAGCCTGAACTATTGCACCATTTATCCCACTCACGGCAGTCACGCCACAATCGGCTCCGGATGGTTGCCACGAGCATACCTGCGCAAGTCAACAACCGGAATCAGGCCCCTTCCACCGATCCGCCTGGTCGGCAAACCATGACTGCATTTTTTCGCCGCAGAAGGAATAGGCCCGCCGAGGCGGGCCTTCAAAGGAGCGGAGAAAGAATCACGGTTCTCATTTCGTGATGGTGTCGATTCGCCTTTTGAGTTCTCCGATGGCTCCGTCCAGGGAGCGCAGCTCGGAGTGAACCCTGTCATGGCGGGTGCTCATTTCACTGCGCAGGGACTCGAAGCGCGAATCCATTTTGTTGCGCAGATCTCTGATGTCAGCGTGCAATTCCCTGATCATGGTGCGCAATTCGCTCTTGTCGGAGTGATCCAGCATCATGCTGAAGAGAAGAATCGCGAAGATAACGAAGCAGATTGTAAGTACGTCGGCCATTTGGCTACTCCTTGTGGTTATGTTGTTTTCAAAAGTCATGGATTCGCAGAGTCCCTTACTGCCAGAGACTCCGCGAACGTTTTGGGGGCGAGTGCCGCGCGGATCGGTTTACCGCGTTCGGCTTTGACGCACTCCCGCCGGTCACAGTCGATCTGGTTGTGAGGTTTTCGGCATATCGTTGTTCCACTTGCCGAAACTGTAGGAGGGGATTGTTGGAAACGCTTTGCGTTCTCGATGGTCAGATCGTCTATCGCTATCATGCCCGATACTCGCTGCGTCGTCGAGAGTTCGATTGCCTGGCGCAGTAGACAGCGACGGGACTGCCTGCTCGCAAAATCCAGAACAGCATCGATTTTTTGCAATCAGAACAGCGGTCCCTGCACAGGTGCGTTTGCAGCAAGCTCGTTGATCTTCATCGCTTCGCTGGGCAGGATGCGCAGGAGATGAACTGGCGGTCTGGGCGCAGGCGCGAGGTACTCGGCGTATTCGCCGGGAGCGAGGATCTCCGGCTGGCGGTCGTGAATCCGCCGCATCGCTTCGTTGGCTTCCGTGGTCAGGATGGAGAAGGTCTGCTCCCACTGGCCGGTGCGCGGATTCTGCCATGGCGACCATATGCCGGCCATGCCGAACAACTCCTCACCTTGCAGCGAAATCTCGAACTTCTTCCTGCTCTTC
>JAJZCA010000173.1 GCA_021798735.1 Acidobacteriota bacterium
CACATCCTAAGACTCATTGAACTCTTGCATTTCCGCTTGTTAAAGCGCTTTGCTGAAGCACCCGAGCTCGTTGGCGATTCATAACAAACGAGCGGAGTGATCGATTCACGTGCTCACAAGTGAGACGGTCTTAGACTCGCCAACGGTAAGGACTAGGTTCAGGTCGCTTCCGCCACTTCTCTGGACACGAATCTTTGCTGGATAGGTGGTGGGATTCGAAAGGCGCAGCCTTTGGCTCTTTGCATCAAAACTCGCGTCAATTTGATCGAATATCGCGCAGACTCCTGTCTTTTGCTCTACATAAACCGACGGCACTTCGCCCGCGCTCAACAACACGCACGTCGCGGGCCAACTTGCGCAAACCTCCCACGTACCACCCCGAGCGCGCACTTCATCGGACATGCTGAACTGCTCGGACACCATTCCTGGCTTCATCTCCTTATACGGCTCTTTACCGGAACATACGTATTGCGGCAAACCGCTGATGCAATCTTGAAGCAGATGCAATGGTAGAGTCTCGCCGGTGTATTGATACAGCCGCAGCAAGGCGCTGCCCGAGTTTGTACAGAAGGAAGGTCCAATGTGGTGATTCTGTGAGTTTGCAAGTACGCCGCCGACGGTCTGAAGTCCTACCTTCTCGCAAAACGTGCCATTGGGGAAAGTTGCGTTGTAGGCGACAATCCAAGTGGAGAGATGCTGTGCCGTATCGTACGCATACTGCAGATACTTTCGATCTTTCGTGACTTCGTACATGGTCACATAACTCTCAAGCAGTGCTGTGACTGACTCTGAATCTGGGGCGTTCGGGATATCAAGAGGTCCGCCGACGATCCACCCTGTTCGCACATATCGCTCATAAAAGGCCTCGCTTGCCTGCTGTGCGACCGCGAGATACTCCTTAGTGTCCAGAAGTTTCGCGCCCAGTGCCAAGCCTCCAATGCAAAGTGCGCCCGCCGCGGTGCCGGCAACCACAATGGCCAGGGTGTTGCGATCGACCTTATGGCCGAAGTCCTTGTGCTTTATCCACAGTTTGGCAAAAGCATCGAGATTACTAATCGTTGCCTTTTCCCATTCAGGGTGCCATAGCCCTCGACTGCGTTCGAGCGCTATGGCTTTTAAGTAATAAAACGTGGCGTCTGCGGGCATGCGCATGTGCTGGTTAAACAAACTATTGTTGAAAATAGGGTCCCACTTGCCATTTGCATATGTCGACCAGAAGAGCCCGGACGGCGATATACCGCTGGCAGCAATTCGATCGAGCATGATTCGAGATCGATTGCAGCTCAGATCGTTTCCCAGCTTCAACATGGCATAACCCGTGATGACTCCCGAGCCCCAGCCTACGCTCAACTGCCAGACGGGAAGGAGTCCAGCAACCCCCGACTCGGCCAAATCATACTCCGGATCCATCGCATTGATGTAGAACTGGTTCTCGCGGCCTTCAGCCCACATCCGCTTGTTGAAGTTGTCCTGCACCAACGCGGCGGCCTCGGAGATTGGCAGCTTGTTTTCGCGTTGGAAATGCGGCCGCACCGCCTGGCGAATCGGCTGCAATGCAGCAACCAAGGTAATGATGTCCGGACATACCATGGCAAAATAACTGGCAGGAACGCTGAAACGCATCCCCTCCGACACCGTTGCGCCTTTCGGCGTCGTCGGCTCGTAGCGGTGATTGAGATAATGCTTCTCGCGATAACACGGTGCCATTATCGAGATGCGGTGGTCATCGCCACGTGCCACACAACAGAAGCCCGACATATCGAGCTGAGTCGTCGTCTCTGTGAGATACATCAGCGTCTTGCCACTGCGCTTCTCATGAAAGACCGCAACCGGAATCGACAGCGTGAAGATTGGTGTATCGACCTGAAAGTTTTCTGCCGCAGTAAGCTGTGGAATCTCCTTTGGACTTGAGGGAATTGTCTTGCGATTGCCGTCGTATAGCAGCCCAGGCATCAGAACGTAGGTTTCTTCACAGCTAACCGGCATGTGAGGAGTTAGTGAGTGCTCAAAGAAAACATCTTTTGCTGCTCCGTGAATGAGTCGATAATCAAAACTGCACAGGAATCCGTCATTCGAAGTACACGCCGCAAGAAATGTGACCTCCCATTGATTTGATCGCTTATCAGTGAACACTGCATTCGCTGTCATTCCGCTTCTTGTCTTGCTTGCGTGGTGAAACGCTACATTGACAAGGCTCTCGATCGTTCGTGTTCCGTAAAACATCCTCACGGGGTATGGGGAATATGCCACTCGCTCCATCGTGCCGTTGATGGAGGTGAAAAGGGCAATCCCGTATCCATCGGCGCCGGGAAAAAGATCCAGCATACTGCTGCCGCTTCTGAGCGACACTACGGCTCCATCGGACGGCATACCCTCCTGTGCGGCCAGGTTGCCAGCGGAAACGCCATGCACCGCGGCAGTGCTACCCAGAGCAACTAGAAACTGTCTGCGATTCATGTTCTTCCTTGAGAGGATAAATTTGTGATGTCACATTCGATCTACGGTCGCGTGGCTTTTGGGGGATGAAGATCAATTCAGGCCGGGTGCCACATTCAAGCCCACCCTGAGCGTAGTCGAACGGGTTGGCTTGAGTAGGATGCGAAGAACTCATCCTCGCCCACCCCGCCAATCGCTCCCTCCGCCGCCCGCTCCCTCCAAACGTGGTTTGAAGGGATTCACTCCTCGTTGCGAAGCATCTCCTCCAAGAATGGGAACTCGCGGTAGCAGATATTTTCAATCATCTGCCGTTCGTGCTCGTGAGTTGTCTTGTCATGCGTCGCCAGTGTGAGGTAGTAGTTCAGCCTTTCATGCTTCGCGAAGACAATCCATTCGCCTGTAAGACTTTCCGCTTCGCGAAGCCGCTGAAGATTTCCCTGAACGGCGTCGTTCACTATTGGCGCTATGTCGTCGATGGTGATATATCGCTCCTCGCCTGCTTCCTGGGCTTCGCGCACCTTCTGGGCGAAGTAGGGAATCCCGAACCGTTCCAAACCCTGCTGCATGTTGATCGCCAGCGAAGCCATGCCCAGTTGCATGTAGTGTTTGTGCCAAAGTCCCTTGAGGGGCGGGTGTCGGTTCTGGATAGGCGACTTCATACCCGTCGTCTCACCTTTTTCTAACGTTTCAATTTCGCGAGCGACCTGGAAAGGGTCAATCCTGCCAGCCTTGTATGCACCAAACAAGCTTAACAGGAAGAGCACGCTGATCCGGCCCGGCGCGATTTGTTCCAAGCGCGTCGCCTGAACGATTACCTCAAACTCAGCGGAAATTTGCTCCGAGATGTCGTTCCCGCCTTGGCCCTTCGCTTCGAGATTCCATTTTCGCTTCGTCACGTTCATTCTCCGCGGCCGGGTGCCCCATTCAAGCCCTCAGTCGGCTTGAGTGGGAGTTGAAAACTCCCCACCCCTGGAAATCGCGATCACTTGCCTGCCGGGGCCGCCTTCTTGTGCTCCACAAAGATGTGTGCCTGATGACAGCTCACACACGTCTTGCCGTTCATGAACGGATCAGACTTCAGTTGTGCCACCTGATCGCCGTGACAGGTGGCGCATGTGCTTAACGCCGGCATCCCCGCGAAGTCCTTGGATGCTGGCTCGTTATGGCACACCGTGCATTCGACACCGTTGGCGGCATGGGGGCTGGCTTTCCATTGGTCGTAAATCGCCTTATGGCAGGTGGAACAGGTATCCCCAGCGGGAATCCCCCGATGGAACACATGCGCGGGTTGATCCTGCTGTGCCCTGACAGGTTGGACAGCCATAGTCAAAAAAAGAAAAACGAACAGGGTGACACCGAAGATGCGCGCACAGAAACGATTCACGGACAGACCTCCTGAGTACGGTCTCTAAGTATCGATCCGGCGATGGCTGCCAATCAGTGATACCTATCACGTCTCACCGCAATGCGATCTGCGCCCTAGCCGGGTGCCCCATTCAAGCCCCCCCTGAGCGAGCCTTCAGGCGAGTCGAACGGGTTGGCTTGAGTGGGGCTGGGAGACTATCCTCTCGCCCTCTCAATCGCCCGCACCACGGCTTTGGCCTTGTTAACGCTCTCTTCGAACTCTTTCTCTGGAACCGAATCCGCAACAACGCCGCTTCCCGCCTGGATATGACCCTGCCGTCCGCGCATCAACAAGCTGCGGATGGCAATGCACGAGTCAAAATTGCCCGAGAAATCCGCATAGAAAACGCTGCCGCCGTAAACGCCGCGCCGCGCCGGCTCCAGCTCTTCGATGATCTCCATCGCCCGCACTTTCGGCGCGCCCGTCAGCGTGCCTGCCGGGAAACACGACCGAAAGGCATCCACCGCCGACAGTTCATGCCGCAGCTTGCCCTCCAGCGCGCTCACCAGATGCATCACGTGGGAGTAGCGCTCCACGAACATCAGGTCCTTCACCTGCACCGTGCCATATTCGCTGACGCGGCCCACATCGTTGCGGCCCAGGTCCACCAGCATAATGTGTTCCGCCGTTTCCTTTTCGTCGGCGCGCAACTCGGCTTCAATGCGGCGGTCTTCCACTTCGTCCGCGCCGCGCGGACGCGTCCCGGCGATCGGGCGATACTCCACCTTGCGCCCATGCACCCGCACCAGCAATTCCGGCGAGGAGCCGGCCAGGTGCGTGTCTCCCGGCCTGCGCAATCCCATCCGCAGAAAATACATATACGGCGAAGGATTCACAATCCGCAGCGCTCGATAGATGGAAAACGGATCGACCCCCGGCTCCACATCGAACCGCTGCGACAGCACCGCCTGAAAAATGTCTCCCGCCGCAATGTAATCCTTGATGCGCTCCACTCCGGCCAGAAAATCCTTCTTGCGCGTGCGCGGTTTCAACTGCAGCTTCCCCGTCACTGTGTGCCGCGTCGGTTTGGGCAGCGGCTTGGCCAGCCGACGCTCCAGGTCATGCAGTCTGCGGACAGCATTCGCGTACGCCGTTTGCGGTTTGTAACGCTGCAAGTCGGCGGTCGCGATCAGCAAAATCTCCTGCTTCACGTGGTCGAACGCCAGCACCGTATCGAAGAACATCAGGCACGCTTCCGGCATGCCCAACTCGTCCTTGGCGGTCTCCGGCAGCTTCTCAACCAGGCGAACCGCATCGTAGGAGAAAAATCCCACCGCCCCCGCCGTAAACGGCGGCAGCCCCGGCAGCCGCGCCGCCGCATGTCCCGCCAGCGAGTCGCGCAGCAGCTCAAACACATCCCCTTCGCTGGTCTCAGCCTTGTCGCCTGTATAGGTCGTAATCTGGTCGCCGTGGGCGATGATCTTCTTATAGGGACGAATCCCCATAAACGTATATCTTCCAACGTTTTCCCCGCCCTCTACAGACTCCAGCAGAAACGCTTCCGGCTCCCCGTAAGCGACGCGAAGAAACGCCGAAACCGGCGTCTCCAGGTCGGCGGTCCAGAACTTGCAGATGGGCACCAGGTCATGGCTGCGCGCCAGACGCTGAAATGCAGACAAAGGCTCTGTAATGGCAGAATGAGTTGACATAAATCAACGCCAATCGTACACGGTTCAGAGGCAGTTGCGTATCAAGATTTTTCAGATGCGCGCCAACCTCGCTTGGAATGTGCCTTGGCCTACGTCATTGATAGAACGATAGACTCGCCCCCAACGGCCGATTCGCCGCGGTTCCGCGTCGCTATCGCCCGAACTGGCGCAGATGATGGTCCGTATGCAGGTATCCCCATCGCCACCAGTCGTTCGCGGTCATATCGCCAAAAAATGGGTGAGGCGCGCACGGATCCAGCAGCCGATTGCAAAACTGCTCGACCACAGAGAGCAGGGCCGCACGATCGCTTTCAAAATCCACCTGCCGCGTGCCATCCACGTCCTGCGCCACCTCAGGCGGAGATTTCACTCCCCCCTGCGGCCAATGCAGCGGCACCTGCAATGCCAGCCACTTCATTACGGGACGAGGCATCGGAATCGCCACCATGGCGACCTTCTTCTACCCCTACCCAATCCAGTAGGCGTCCCGCAGATGGCACATCATCTGGTGGACAGACATTTTTTGGTGGACAGACATTTTTCTCCACAGAGCAGAATCCTCCCGGCTTAATCCCTCTATCCGCGATCGGACTTCGCGCTGCACAGCGGCGTCCCGCAACGTCTTCATCTCCACCTCGTTACCCCCAGTGTAAGACGAAGGAATTGGGTCGGTCATTGGAAAGACGCACCGGTATTTGCGGATGAATGTCCAGGCGGGCGCGGGTCGCCCTCTGAAAGCGCTCGGCAACAAATGCTTCTTGTAGCGGTTCGTGAACCGCGCTATTTTGGCTGAACAATCAAGCTATTCGGCTGGGTTATGGTGTATGGCGAACCCTTTGCCTCCATGGCGCTGGTCGGAGTCACCGTAAAGACAAACAGCTTGCCTGCCGACCGCCCAATAGCATAGAGATGATTGTCGTTGTCCCAGAAAATTTGATCGATCTCGAACGTAGTGAGCCGGCCAGTATCGACGGTGAGTGGAGCGCCGCCATTGAAGTGAAAGATCTGCAGGCCTTTGGTGCCCCCCACGGCCAGCAGTTTGCCGGAAGGAGCCATGCTCATCGTCTTCACATGGACGACTGCCGTGTGCGGCATATCTCCTGCTGTGCTGTTGGTCATTAGGTTGCCATTGGATTCATCGACGATATAGCTCGCGATCTGGTCATTGCCAGTTCCACCCGCGCGCGCGGGATCGCCGGGGCGAACAACCGGAACCATATCCATGGCCAGGTGGTTGGTGCGATCAGCCGTAGCGTACGAGGGGCAGTACAACTCGTCCTCCGGCGCCGCCGGCAACGGTGCAGCGATACTGACCTGAACCAGGGAACCATCGCTGTCCCGCTTAAAACCCTCGATCGAGTCAAAATCGAAGATGCAGGAAGCCTCATACGCATAGACATTGTTCCCGATGAATGTCAGAGGATATAAGGTATTCGAATTCGGCAACGTTTCAGACAAATACTTCAAGCCGCCCGTGGTTTTCACGATATTGAGAGACTGATAGGCATCGTCTGTACCGGAGCAATCGGCGTTGTAAGTGAACGAATACAAGGTCGTGCCGCTATGGTCGAGCGTGAGCGCGCCGGGGCTGGCACAAGTGCTGTCTGGGAATTTTCCGACATTCGTTGTATCGACCCGCTTCAGAGAGCCGTCGTTAGCCAGCAGATACGTATCGATATCACTTTCGACGTTGTTCGCATTACTCGAAGCGAACAGATACTTGCCGTTCACGGCCATGCTGGACACATTGCTGTTTGGGAAAGGCGAGCCCGGAACCTCTGTAAGCTTTCCGTTAGCGTCCGCAGCGTAGCCAACGATACGATTTGTGTTTCCCGGATAACCGTAGTTGCTGGTCACATAGATGTAGGCGACAGGGGCGGTGCTAGTGGAGGAAGATGCGACAAGTGGCGTTCCGACGCACAGGCAGAAGAGGGAGCAGAGAAGGCACAGCAAGTGGCGCGGCATGGGGGAGCCCTCGAATCACGATGTATTCACCATGGATGCGACGCCGATCAAGCCAGTTGCACGGCTAGACGAAGGCTTTCTAAAAGCACTCTTCATTTGGTGTGGTGTGCAGATCCCAGGCAGGCCGTCATCGTGAACGTCGAAGCCTTCGGTCGGTAATGACTTCAACAGCGCTTCCGAAGGCGCGTTGAACACATCTGCACACTGTTCGGCGGCCGCAGCCGAGCCCGCTCGTA
>JAJZCA010000174.1 GCA_021798735.1 Acidobacteriota bacterium
GCCGCGGCGTGCGCACACGCATCGTGAGCGCCCGTGGTAGAAGCCACGTTGATGATGGCACCGCGGCCCTGCTTCACCATGTGCGGGAGAACTGCTCGACAACAGAGATAAGTCCCCGTCAGATTGATAGCCAGCACGCGGTCCCACTCCTCTTCCGCCGTTTCGAGCACCGTGCCGTAGGTCAGAACTCCGGCCCCGTTGAACAGAATATGAAGGCCGCCAAAATCCTCGAGCGTTTTTTCTACGGTGCGGCTCACTTGCGCGGCCTTGGATACGTCGAGCTCGGCAAAACTTGCGCGACCGCCCTCTGCACGGATATCGTGCACTATTTCAGTACCACCGGAAACATCCGCGTCCGCAACCACTACGCTTGCACCTTCTCGCGCGAACAGACCTGCGACAGCACGAGCAATTCCCGAAGCCCCTCCGGTGATCAACGCAACCTGACCCGACAGTTTCATAAAACCTCCAGCCCGCCGCAAAAAAGCCTATGGACTTGATAGTTGCTCCATACTCTTACAACCATCTGGCTCTGGCTATAAGAAACCTACGAATCAATCTTGAAATACCACGATCCTGCATTGCCGGGCTTCGATCATTCTGCTGCAACAAAACTTTGTTCGATTATCAGAGATTCGGCTGCTTGGGATCGCATAGTATATGCTCCGGGACGTACACCTGCGGTCCATTGCGAAGCCGAGGAATATTCCCCATAACGACAAACGGACGGGATGGATCCATGAGACTTTCTGGGAAAGTAGCTGTGGTGACTGGAGCTGCTGTTGGTTTGGGACGCGCTGTAGCTGCCCGGTTTGCGCGCGAAGGCGCAGTCGTAGTGGCAGCCGACATTAATGAAGCCGACGGGACGACGCTGACTGAACGGCTCCGCGAACGCGGATCGGAGGCCATGTTCGTTCGAGCGGATGTAGCAGACGAAGCTTCCGTGAAGCGACTCATCGATTCGGCGCTGGCCCATTACAAGCGGATCGATGTGCTCTATAACAATGCGGGAGTGCTGCTTCCCGAACGCGATGTGCCGGTCCACGAACTTAGCTCGGAAGTGTGGGATTACGTCATGGGGGTGAACCTGCGCGGCTGTTTTCTCTGCGCAAAATATGCGATCCCTTCCATGCTGCAGCAAGGTGGAGGCTCCATCATTCAAATGGCATCTCCTACCGGCATTATCGCCTGTGCGCCCAGACTCACCGCCTACAGCACCAGCAAAGCCGGAATCATGTGCCTGACGCGCGTGATGGCCGCAGCCTATGCTCGCAACCAGATACGGGTGAATTCGATTGTCCCTGGAACCATGGAGACGCCGATGAACGACTATTTGCTGACGGACGATTCGAAGCGGGCAGAATATTGCGAAGCTGTTCCCCTGGGAAGGCTGGGAAAACCGGAAGACATCGAAGGGCTCGCGGTCTTTCTTGCGTCGGACGAATCCTCCTACTGCACCGGCGGACTTTACATGTGCGACGGTGGACTCACTGCTATTTAGACGGGCGTCGTCGTCGATCAATGGATTTACGCATTCTTTATTGTTTTACATTTCCATGGACGTCCTCGGAAGGTGCTCTACTTTCCGATGCAGAAGGTGGAGAAGATCAGGTTCAGGATATCGTCGGCGGTCGTGGCGCCGGTCAGCGCGTCCAGGCTGCGCAGCGCGGTGTGAAGATCGATGAGCAGCATTTCGTGCGGCACATTGGCGTCGAGTGCAGCTTGTGCATCGGCCAGCGCGTGGAGCGCCTCCGATACGGCCTGCTGCTGACGCACATTGGTCATCAGGCCAGTCTCGACTTCTTTGCCTTCCCCACGGATCAGCGTAAGGACCGCATCGCGTAGCGCCGGGATTCCTTCGCCGGTCAACGCGGAAGTTTCAATCGCCCCCGCATTTCCGTCGAGCAAACGGAAAACCTCGCTCCCAGATTTCCCGTGGGCCAAATCCATCTTGTTCAACACCACCAGCGCCCGGCGGGTGCGCATCTGGTCCAGCAGCACGATTTCTTCCGGCGTCAGCGCGTCGGCAGTTGCATCCAGCACCAGCAGTACCACGTCCGCATCGGCCAGCGCTTCCCGCGATTTTTGAATGCCGATGCTTTCGGCTTCATTCTGTGCCGTTCGCAAGCCTGCCGTATCGATCAAGTCGAGCGGAATGCCGCCAAGCGAAACACGCTCCGTCACCAGGTCTCGCGTGGTGCCCGGTGTCGCCGTCACAATGGCGCGTTCACGCTGCACCAGTCGATTGAAAAGTGAGGATTTTCCGGCGTTTGGGCGTCCAACAATCGACAGCGAAATTCCATCGCGCACCACTCGGCCGTAGGCGAACGATGCGGCCAGCGCCTCCAGTGGTTCCATGATCGCCGCCACCCGGCTTGCGATCACCTCAGGCGGAATCAGATCAATGTCGTCTTCCGCAAAGTCGATGCCCGCTTCCAGTTCCGCAATCAGATGCACAAGCGCGTGCTTGATTGGCTGGATACGGCGTGACAGCACACCCTCCATCTGCTCGGAAGCAATCTTCGCCTGGTACAGCGTTTGCGCCTCGATCAAATCGCGCACGGCTTCGGCCTGCGTCAGGTCGAGCCTGCCGGAAAGAAAAGCGCGCTCGGTGAACTCCCCGGGACGAGCGAGTCGAGCGCCTCGCGCGATGGCAGCACGCACCAGCGATTCCAATACCACTGGCGAGCCATGCGCGGCGATTTCGACCACATCTTCTCGGGTGTAGGAATTGGGCGCTTGAAAGAAAGTGACAACAGCTTCGTCAATTCGTGTCGCTTGTTCCGCGTCTTCACTCTCCGAGTCGAGAATGTCGGCGAGTTGCGCCTGGGTAGGTACCAGGGGCTTCGCTAACCGCACCAGGCTCGACGCAATCGAAACCGCATCCGCGCCGGAGAGACGCACGATGCCTATCCCTCCGCGACCCGGCGGCGTGGAAATGGCAACAATGGTGTCGCGTTGATTGTCGGCATTCGGCTGTCGCGGCACCACCGCTGGTTGCAAAGGCTCGGTCACGGGTCGATTCTACTTTGCGCAGGCTTCATCATCGAGGCTCGCAAGCAAATCTGCCTCGAATCGCCCCCGTCAGCTTCGCCCAAACGTACGTGCCCGTCCCGTTCCGCTGGTGGAAGGCGCTCTGGGCTGCCAGTTTTTAGGATAGACCACAACAGAGCGACGCATGCCTTCTCCACTGCTTTCGCTGCGCAGGTCCTCATAGTTTTTCAGGGCCAGATGCAGCATCCGTCGCTCGCGGGAATTCATCGGCGCAAATTGATACGGTTCACTGGTACGGCGCACCTGCTCTGCGGCAGTGTCGGCGGCGAGTTTCAATTCCTGCGCTCGCAACGCTTTATACCCGCGTGCGTCGAAGCTGACCAGGTCGTGCTCGAAAGGCTCCAGCCGCAGGGTTTTTGCAGCGATGTGCTCTAAAGAACGCAGCAGCTCCGCGTTATGTTCCAGCACCAGGTCCACATCTGGGCCCGCAATCTCTACGTAGATTTCGCGTGACTCGAACTTGTGTGGATCGGCTGCGCCCACGCCTGCGGTAATCCTGTACTTCAGGCGCAAGCCTCCCTTGCCGACCACCAACTTCAGAAATGCATCGATCGTTTCTACGGCAGATTGATAGTTTTCTATTGGCATTTGTATTCCATAGTCTCGCTTCTGCAGGTTTGTCAACGCCGGATAAGTGCAGCCGGTCGTCCACCCTTCTTTTTCAACGCTCTCTTGGCTTGAATCTCCCGCAATTCTTTTCCCAGCTTAGTCCGGTTGATAATCATTTGCTGTCCAATACCGATCAGGTTGCTCCCCGACCAGTACAACGCCAACCCCGATGCGTAATGCCAGCAGATAAATCCGCTGAACAACGGCATGGTAAACGCCATCATCTTTTGCTGGGCGGCATCGACGCCCGGCGAGGGCGTGAACATCTGGAAGAAGAACTGCGACACCACCATCAGGATGGGAAGAATGTGATACGGGTCCGGCGCCGACAAATCGTGCAGCCAGAACCAGTGCGCATGGCGCAGTTCGATCGCATTTTCCAGCATCGCGTAGAAGGCAAAAATCAAGGGGAACTGGACCAGCATGGGCAGGCAGCCGCCAAACATGTTGACGCCTTCCTTTTTGTATAGCTCCTGCATCTCCCGGTTCATGTCCTGCTTGCGCGGGTCGTCGAATTTGTACTTCTTGTATTTCTCCTTGATGAAGTTCATCTGCGGCTGGATGCGCTGCATTTTGATGGACGACTTCATCATGGTGAAACGGGTGGGGAACATGGCCAGGGTCAGGAACACTGTCAGGATCAGGATTGCCCAGCCCCAGTTATGCACCACATGGTCATAGACCCAGCGCAGCAGGTAGAACAGCGGCTTGGCAATAAAGGACCACATGCCGTAATGCACGATCGGCACCAGGTTGGGTCCGTTCGCTTTGCCATCCGGCCCCATGGCTCGTATCGACGACAACACACCCAACGACTTGGGTCCGGCAAAAATTCTTACCGTGGTGGGGCCATTCACCGCACCCACGGCCGCGCCTAATACCGGCTCAGGCTCGGTCTCGCTGGTCTTCGGTTCGTCCGGATTTTTCGGAATGTCCAGGGTCTGGCGCAGGGTAACAAAGGTACTGTTGGCCGGCGTTTCCGGCAGAAACATCGCAGCAAAATACAGATCGCTCACGCCGCCCCAGTCGAGCGAGCCCGACTGTGTTTCGCCGTCGTTTACTTTCTTGGGCGCAACACTTTCCACCTTGCCGCCGCTGGACCGATCAATCTTCTGATACGTAGAGTAGTCGCGCGCCTCGCGCTGGTCGCCGAAGCCCGCCGGCCACGCAACCAGCGCCTCGACCGGCGCGCCATTCTGCGTCACGCTCACATCGGCCGTGACCACATAGCTGTCGTCGAAATGGAAGGTCTTGCGAACCACAAGGCCGCCAGCCGAATAATCGAACGTCAGCTGATTGGGCGCCGTCATCGTGCCGGTTGCGGAAGGTACATACAAGGCCTGCGCCAGGCGCTGCCGCAAACCAGCATCATAGGTATAAATCGCCAGCGGATAACCGAATTTTTCCGCCGCCGCGGGATGCACCAGGTCGAGCGGCTTGCCATCGTAGTTGGTGTATCTCTTCAAAATCCACGAGGTCACTTCGCCGCCACGATTGCTGAAGGTAATCCGATACAGCTCGTTCTCGACGACTGTGGTGCTCTGGGTCGCAGCTGCAACCTTCGGCGTTGTATCCGCCGATTTTCCTTCGCTGGCGGCGTTGGCAGTGACGTTTGGAGCGTTGCTACCGGCTACGCCCGCGCTGTTCTGCTGGCTTGCGTTTGCCTTTGAGGTGGTGGACTGGATCGGAGAAGTGGTTGGGTGCTTCGGTCGGAGGAGTTGCATGCCCAACAGAATTGCTGCAAACACAACGGTAAATATCAGCAGGGAACTCGTATCCTGCTTCCCGCCTTGCTGGTTAGGATTCCTATATTCGGCCAAGAGACTTCCTGTTGCTTTCGATTTCCGCAGTGCAAATTCAGCACAACCCTTCCACAGCCAGGCCAAGCCTGAAGTGATGGTTGGACTTTCTGCTGTCTCGATCGTTCCACGCCGATTCGGGGGCTCAACGTGCGGGGACGGCTCGCGCAGATTGCGGGTATACCTATCCTACCCGTTTTTATCTCTCACTTGCAGACCTTGCGAAGCGGGCAGGTGAGCCGCGCGCTCAACGTCACAACAGAGTGGGCAAACGACGGCAAGGCCGATCTTACGGCACAGGATCGAATCCGCCGGCCCGACCCCTGCGGCTCCAGGGATGGCAGCGCGAAATTCGCCGCAGCGCCATCGCGGATCCGCTCACCCAGCCGTAGCGCGCCACAGCAATTGCGGCATATTCAGAACAGGTTGGCTGATAGCGGCAGCCGCTCGGCATGGGCAGCAGCGAACCACCCAGGGCATGCAGGCCGGGAGAAATCCATCGCTGGTAGAAGCTGGCCAGCCGCTCGACGCGGGCCGCGCGCCGCTCCTGACTAGTTGCCATGGCCGGAGTCTGCATCGCAGCGTGGTTTCAGCGCCAGATGTACCGCGCGAAACGCCCGCAGCACATCCCGCTCAATCTGGGAAAATTCGGCTTCCAGTACGGTCCGTCGCGGATGAAGAATCACGTCCACGCTGGCGGTCAGTTCTGTCTGCGCCTGCCGAACGGCCTGGCGCATGCGCCGCTTGATCCGGTTGCGTTCCACCGCGTTCCCCAGCACGCGGCCTGCCGTCAGGCCAACCCGGGACCCAAGATGCGTTTCAAGGGATGGCGAGTCCGCACCACTCGGCAGACTGTCGACTCCAGCAGCTTCCTGCGGCTTGCGCGCAGCGAAAAAATACGTCATCAGCGGCAGCGACTGCCGTTTCCCCTCGCGATAGACCCGCTGATAATCGGCGTGCTTCCGCAGCCTTGATTCCTGTCGCGAGGCGGCGACCGGCTTGCGGACTCGAACTGGCGTTGGGGCAGGCATCGCTCACCGATGATCCTATTGTCGCGCAATAACGCTCGGCAACCGTGGAAGTTTCCGGGGATTGCGTACACGGGTACGCAGAGCGATCCTCTTTCGACTGATCGAGGGTCTAAGGAATTCTTAATTTCGACGGGTGGAAGCCGGGACAAATACGGCGATTTTCGTGTACCCATCCTTCGCCCTCGCTGCGGCGAGCGAAGGGTGGAGGAAGAGTCTAGTCGCGATAGCTGGGGCTAACGGACACACGCTTGCGGCCCTTGGCGCGACGGCGCGACAGTACGGCCTGTCCGGCTTTGGTCTTCATGCGGGCCCGGAAGCCATGCGTCTTGGCGCGGTGGCGGCGATTCGGTTGAAATGTGCGCTTCGGCATCGGAGTGCGCTCCTAAACAGAAAATCTTATATAGACAGCAAACTTCAAGTATACCGGAGAACCGGCCACCGCACAAAACCGACTCTCTTCCAACGCAAGATGAGCCTGAAGGAGTAGTCATGCTGAGGATTGAAGATCAGCGTGTACCAAGCCGAGAAGTTGAGTTTGGAGCAGATTCGTATGCTGGTATCGGCCAGCGAGGCGGTCCGTTTTGAGAGCGAACACCGGCAGCAGATATACGGCTGGGTGGAGTCGGTGCTCCTCCAGCAGGAATACGCATGTCAGGGGAAGGCGGCGCGGGGACTGCAGCGGCGTTACATCGAGAAGATGGCCGGGTTGAGTCGGGCGCAGGTCGGGCAGCGTGTGCATCTTCACCGCGCCTTTGTGTTTACGGAACCTGGCCCAGCACACCGCCGAGAGGCGCGATCCTTCGCGGGCACGTATTTTGCTCGTTTCTGGCGCTGCCGTTGCGCCATGAACTGGAAGATCGTTTGGCGCGCAAGGGATGGAAGCTGGAATGGGCCGACGTGAATCCGTGATCTGGACAACCTGGTGGAGATGCAAGTCGCGATCAACGGCAAAGGATACGTTTTTCGCGGCCAGAGTTCGGGCGTGACGGGCAAGGTCTTTCAAGCCTGCGCCGTCGCCCTGCTGCCCACGCTACGCGCATGCTAAACCCAGCTTCCGTTCGGCGCAGAGGGAGAGAAAGCGTGTCACAATGTCGTGTTAACACTAAGTCGCGATTTCCTGATATACTGCAAATATGGAGATCAGCGAGGCGCAGTACCGTCGTATCGAGCC
>JAJZCA010000003.1 GCA_021798735.1 Acidobacteriota bacterium
CGGACCTGAAGGCCCTGCAACAGCAAACTTCTTTTCATACCGCTGGCGCGAAGGCGGCGAAAGATAGCTTCGCACCGACAGTGAGCGCCTATGGCAATTGGGAAATGGACAAACCCACCTTCGCCGGCAATGGCGGCAATAATTGGGTGGCCGGAGTGCAACTCAATCTCGACATATTGCCCCTGGGAAAGCGCGCACAACTGGCACAGGAGCGAGCCGCGCAGCAGAAGGCCGAAGCGCAGCAGCGGGCCCAGGAACAGCAGATTCGTCTGGCGGTGAACCGCGCCTGGACCGAGCACCAAACCGCCGAACGCATTGTGGCGACGGCACAGGCGTCGATGGACCAGTCGGCGGAGAGCCTGCGAATCCTGCAGAACCGCTACAAGGCGGGACTGGCCACGATGACCGATCTGCTGCGTGCCGAAGATGCACAGCGGCGGAGCCAGAGCGATTATTGGCGCGCCGTATACGGAAACACGGTTGCGTATGCCGCCCTGATGTACACGACCGGAACGCTTACCCCAGATTCAGCGGAGAACCTGCAATGAAACCAGCGTTATCCTCCTATCTTCTATTAACTCCCGTGCTGCTGCTGGGTTGCTCCCACGCCAGCCAGCCGGCGTTGCAACCGCCGACCACGGCTCAGGCGCAAGTGGTAAAAAGCACGCAGCAACAGTTGCCTCAGGCAATTCGCACGACAGGAACTGTGCATGCGAAGGAAACGGCGACGATCTCCGCCCAGATGCCAGGCACGATCCGTCAGGTGCTGGTGCAGGCAGGCGACCGTGTGCGTGCGGGACAATTGCTGATTGCGCTGGACGACGCAGCGATGCGCTCAGACTTGAGCCGCGCGACGGCCGCGCAGATGGCGGTTGAGAAGCAGCGGATGGTGGCACAGACAAATGCCGCACTCGCATCAGGCACGTTGGCGCGCTATCGAGAACTGAAAGATCAGAAGAGCGTAAGCCCGCAGGAATTTGACGAGGTGCAGAAGCGCTCGGAGGCGTCGGCGCTGCAACTGCAGGCCTTGGAAGCGCAGAGCAACGAGGCGAGAGCGGCCGTCGCCGGCGCCCGAACGCAACTTGGATATATGCAGCTTCGCGCTCCCTACGGTGGAATCGTTACCGCGCGCATGGCCGATCCGGGAACGTTGGCGACGCCGGGAACTCCGCTGCTGCAAGTCGATCGCGACGGGCCGCTGCAGGTGTATACGTCCGTGGATGAATCCATGATTGGTTCGTTGCGAGTGGGAATGAAGGTCCCGGTCAGCATTGCGGGAACGGGCGCAGGCGATATTGCGGGAACGGTCGCTCAGATCGTGCCGGCGGCCGATCCGACGAGTCGCAGTTTTCTGGTGAAACTGGGCCTTCCCGCGTCAAAACAACTGCGCGCAGGCATGTACGCAACAGCGAATTTTCCGGGCGCAACGCGGGCGGTGATTCTGGCTCCGCAGTCGGCGGTGGTGATGCGCGGGTCGTTGGCCTGCGTCTATGCGCTCGATCAAGACGGCGTTGCGCAGCTTCGATATGTGACGCTGGGAAATCGGCACAGCGATCAAGTTGAAGTGCTTTCTGGCCTGGCTGCTGGAGAAACGCTGGTGAACAATCCAGGAGACCGCGATTTGGCAGGCAAGCGCATCGAGGCACAACCATGAACGACTCCCCCATCACGCCAACGCCGGGCGAGCCGGAGATCCCGACAGCCCCGCACGGGATCGCTGGCCATCTGGCGAGCATGTTCCTGAATTCGAAACTGACGCCGTTGTTCGTGGTGGCGTCACTGGTGGTGGGCCTATTCGCGGTGCTGGCGATTCCGCGCGAGGAAGATCCGCAAATCCAGGTACCGATGCTGGATGTGATGACGGCCATGCCAGGTGCGTCGCCGGCGGAGGTGGAGCAGCGAGTCACCAATCCCATCGAGAACCTGATGCATGAGATTCCGGGCGTCGAGTACGTATACTCCATCTCCAGCCCGGGACAGAGCCTGGTGATTGTTCGTTTTCTGGTGGGGACGCCGGAACAGGACGCTTTGGTCAAGGTGTACAGCAAGCTGTATTCGAATGCGGACAGGATGCCGGTGGGCGCTTCGCAATCGCTGGTCAAGGCGCATTCCATCGACGACGTGCCGATTCTGGCCTTGACGCTGTGGGGCCCGCACTACAACGGATATCAGCTACGGCAAATGGCGGATGAGGTGCAACACACAATCCGTCAGGTCCCAGATGTATCTGAGACGAAATTGATTGGCGGCCAGCCGCGCGCAATGCGAGTGGTATTGAGCAGTGCGAAGCTGTCGGCGTTCGGAGTTTCTCCGGATACTGTGGTCGAGCGATTGAAGGCGGCGAACGTGCGCATGCAGGCGGGCGAGTTTGCCGAGGGCAATCAAGAAGTTCGCGTGGACGCAGGCGATTTTTTCCGCGATACAGCCGACCTGGGCGGAGTCGTCCTGGGAGTTGCAAACGGGCGGCCGATTTATCTGCGTGACGTGGCCGACAAGATTGTGGATGGCCCAGCGGAGCCGCAGGACTACGTCCTGTTCGGCACGACACGCGCCAGCGTGCATGGCGAGGCCGCGCAGGAGTATCCAGCGGTCACGATTACGATTGCAAAACGCAAAGGCACGAACGCCACTGATATTTCAAACGCAGTGCTGAAGCGGGTGGCGGAGATGCGCGGCGTAACGTTACCTGCCGATGTAACGGTGACGACGACACGCAATTACGGCGCCACCGCAAAGGCCAAGTCGGATGAACTGCTGAAGCATCTGCTGCTGGCGACTCTTTCCGTGACCTTTCTGATTGCGCTTTTTCTTGGGTGGCGCGAATCGGGGGTGGTGCTGCTGGCAATTCCGGTGACGCTGGCGCTGACCATGGTCGTGTTCTATCTGCTGGGGTACACGCTAAACCGGGTGACGCTGTTTGCGTTGATCTTCAGTATCGGCATTCTGGTGGACGATGCGATCGTCGTTGTAGAAAACATGGTCCGCCATTTTCGTCTGCCGAAGAACTCCCGTCGTCCGCTGAGCGAAGTCGCGGTAGAAGCGGTGGCAGAAGTCGGGAACCCTACCATCCTGGCGACGTTCACGGTGATTGCGGCGATTCTGCCGATGGCCTTCGTCCGAGGGCTCATGGGGCCGTATATGCGGCCGATTCCGGTCGGCGCGTCGCTGGCGATGATGTTCTCCTTGATCGTTGCCTTCGTGGTGTCGCCGTGGGCTGCAATGCGACTGCTGGGGCGCAAGCATTTGGAGGGCGCGCGCACGCTGGAGCCGGAGAAGGAAGGCTGGCTGACCCAATTCTATCGCCGGGTGATGCATCCGCTGCTATACAAGCCACGAACTCGCTATATATTTCTGGGTGTGGTGGTGGTGCTGCTGGTGGCGGCCATGGCGCTGGTGCCGCTGAAGATGGTGCTGGTAAAAATGCTGCCCTTCGACAACAAGAGCGAGTTCCAGGTGATGATCAACATGCCGGACGGCACTCCGCTGGAACAGACGACGCGGGTGGCGCAGGCGATGGGCGCGTACCTGAGCGGCCAGAAGGATGTCGAAAATTACCAGATCTACTCCGGCACGTCTGGCCCATACAACTTCAACGGGCTGGTGCGACATTACTACATGCGCAGTCTGCCGAACCAGGCGGACATCCAGGTCAATCTGCTATCGGCGGATGTGCGCAGCGCGCAAAGTCACGAGATCGCGAAGCGGCTGCGTCCTGGACTCGACCAGATTGCGCAGCGGTATGGGGCGCGGATTCAAGTCTCCGAGGTGCCACCTGGGCCACCGGTTCTGCAGACGCTTGTGGCTGAAGTCTATGGCCCGAATCTACAGGGCCAGACCGAAGTGGCTCGCGAAGTGAAGCAAATCTTTCAACAGACAAAGGGCGTAGTGGACACCGACTGGTACATGCAAGACCCGCAACAGGAGCTGGTCCTGCACGTCGACGAAGCGAAGGCCGCGCTGCACGGAATCGCCGTCGCGCAGGTGGCGCAGACAATTCAACTGGCCGCTTCCGGCATGCAAGCGGGGTTGCTGCATTCGCAGGATTCGCGCGAGGCAGTGCCGACGATGGTGGAGATGGATCGGCCGGAGCGCTCGTCGCAGCAGGCACTGGAGAACATCAAGCTGCGCGGCGCCGACGGCAGCATGGTTTCGCTGCGCGAACTGGTGGATGTGGAACACACCACACTGAAGCCCGACATTTATCACAAGAACCTGAAGCGCGTGGTGTATGTGACCGGGGACGTGGCCGGCGCCGAAGAAAGCCCTGTCTACGCGATCATGAAGATGAATCAGGCACTCGACAAGTTGACGCTACCGGACGGGTACAAGCTGGTTCGTTATAACTCCGTCCAACCCGAATCGACGGACCACTACTCGATGAAGTGGGATGGGGAGTGGCAGATCACGATTGAAGTCTTCCGCGACCTGGGACTGGCGTTCGCCGCTGTGCTGATCCTGATTTATGTGCTGGTGGTGGGATGGTTCAAATCCTTCACCGTGCCCCTGGCGATCATGGCGCCGATTCCGTTGACGCTGGTAGGTATTCTGCCCGCTCACGCGCTGCTGGGCGATTTTTTCACCGCGACTTCCATGATTGGATTTATCGCCGGGGCCGGCATCATTGTGCGCAATTCGATTTTAGTGGTGGACTTTATCGAGCTGCGTCGGCGCGAAGGCATGCCGCTGAGGGAGGCGGTCATCGACGCGGGGGCCGTACGTCTGCGTCCGGTACTGCTGACGGCGGCAGGCGTGGTGGTGGGCGCCAGCGTGATTTTGACGGACCCGATCTTTCAAGGCCTGGGATTGTCTCTGATTGCAGGCGGAGTCGCTTCGACTTTTCTATCCTGGCCAGCGGTACCAGTGCTCTATTACATGCTGAACGCGCGCAAGGAGCAGGCACAACGTTCATCTCTCAACCGGGAACAATAGGAGGTTTGTCATGACAGTTGATCGAGCAGTGCGGTTAATGGCAGGTGTAGTGGTGCTGGTTTCACTGGCACTGGCGCGGTGGATATCGCCGAACTGGCTGTGGTTGACGGCCTTCGTCGGACTGAATCTATTGCAGTCGGCGTTCACCAACTGGTGTCCGGCGATGACGATCTTTCGAAAACTTGGACTGCCTGAGCCATGCAAGGCGGCGCGCTGAGGCGTACAAGTAACGACCGTGCTAAACGCCGGCAAAAAGGTAAGCAGAGATGGGACATCCAAGCAACGCGTCCTCGCGTCCTCGGCTTAAATCACCCGAAAGACTGCGGGACGAGGTCTACCGGCAGATGTTTCGCGTAGAGGCCGGGAGGCCGCGGGCTGAGGTGGAACTGGCGATCGCGTTGCTGCGGGCATGGATGGGATTGGAAACGCTGCCCGCGATGGATGAACAGGTACAATGGCTGCGCACAGTCTGCCCAATCTGTGTGGATATGATCGAGGAGGCGCGAAGCGCCAATCGAGAGTGAGCCAGGCGGTCGAAAACCCTGCGGCAAGTGAGCTACGGCAAATCAGGCGAAGGAGAAAGACATGGAAGTCAAGATACACCACACCGGAAAAACCAGGTTTCGGATTCAGGCAAGGCAGCATGTAATCGAAAGCGACCAGCCGGTGGAGAACGGCGGCGAGGATGAGGCGATGACCCCACCGGAGATATTTCTGGCGTCACTGGGCTCCTGCGCTGCTTTTTACGCAGCGCAGTTCCTGTCGAACCGGAAGCTGGCCAATCATGGTCTGGAGGTGTCTGTCACGGCTGAAAAGCTGCTCGACCCGGTACGCCTGGGCAACTTCGTCCTAAAGGTGCAAAGCCCGGTGAGTCTGACTCCCGACCAGACGCTGGCCATGGAGCGCTCAGTACATCGTTGCCTGATTCACCAGAGCCTGCTGCATGTACCACAGATCACGATCGAGATTATGGCCGCACAGGAAACTCCGGCGAATGCGTGAGGGCGTGCCGATGTTGAGGCAGCCGGACAGCATTCTGCCAGTAGCCGCCAATATGCCCGCAGCATGGAGTGTCAACGGCGTAGCCTACGGGGAGCGGAAGGAGACTTTCACAAAGGAGCGGCGCGCCCACCGCTGCCAGCGGAGACGGACACCGAAACTACCGCGGCATTGCCAAGTTGCCAAACATGCTGTTGCTGGCTAGACTTTGTGCGAGCGATACTCTGGAGCGCAACGCGGGTCGAACACGATTTCACAAATCCTAGACCGCGCTGAAACGCTGTAGAAAAGATCGCCATGCCCGGATGGATCTTCGTGCAACCCGGGCGTGTCGCAACAAGAACGCCTCGCACAAAAATCTGCCGACCAGGAGATCAACCCTTGCGAAACATTCGTACGATCTTCAGTATTTTTCTTGCCCTTGGCTGCTTCGTTGCTTTCAGTCCAACCCTTCCTGCGCAGAACCAGGCAAAAAACAGCTTTGAATTGCCTCCTCCTCCGCATGCCAAAGAGATTCATTTGAAGCATGTTTTGGTGATTGGCGAGACGAAGGGGTTTGAGCACGATTCCGTCACCGATGCGATGGTTGCCATCGCCAACATGGGCAAGCGGAGTGGATTGTGGGACACGGAAATCCGCACCGACACAGAACTGCTGACGAAAAAAGATCTCGGCAGGAATGCAAAAAATCTAAATTACTTTGACTGCCTGGTCTTCGCCAGTACGACGGGCGAGTTGGATATGGATGCAAGTCAAAAGCAGGACATGATGTCGTTCATCAAGGACGATGGGAAATGTTTTGTGGGCATTCACGCCGCGCTCGATACCAACTACACCTGGCCGGAATATGGCGAGATGATTGGCGGATGGTTCGACCAGCATCCGTGGGGAACCTTCATGGCGCCGATCGTGAATGAGCAGCCAAATTTTCCTGCGGTGCGCCACTTGCCGAAAGAGTTTGTGAAATACGACGAGATTTATCAGCCGAAGGACTGGTCGCGCGACAAGGTGAATGTCCTGCTGAGCCTGGATTCCAGCAAGCTCGACTACTCCAACAACCCGCGAATTCACAGGACGGATCATGATTTTCCGGTGGCCTGGGTGAAGATGTACGGCAAGGGCCGCGTTTTTTATTCGACGCTGGGGCACACGGAGGAGTCGTGGGAGGATCCGGACATTCGCAAGATGTATTTCGAAGCCATCAAGTGGGCATTGGGCATGACCGATGGCAGCGTTGCCTCGCATCCCAAACCGGCGGCTTCCGGTTCGAACCCCTGAACGTCTAATCTACATTCAACAGCAAGATGCCGGAGCGCGATAGCCTCTCAATCGCGAACCGTCTAACACCGGACACATGCGATACTGTTGCATTGCCTGACTAGGAGTAGCGAATCGAGCCGATGAACAATTTGCGGGCGATCACATTCGCCGTCATCCTTGGAACTATCTTTTTTCAAAACCGTCCGGCGCCGATGTATGCGGCCGCCGCGCAAAGTTCTGCCGAGAACAAGCAGCCGGAAAGCTCGGCTGCGCAGACCGGCACAACCCAAAGCAGCGGACACACCGGAGAGGCGCATCCATCGTATTCGCGCCCGGATTCAGCGTCGGTCGACCCTTCAGCGCAAGCGAAATTGGGAGGCTCTCTCTTTCGCCAGAATTGCGCTTTTTGTCATGGCCGCGATGCAGCGGGGGGAGAAACAGGGCCGGACCTGACGCGATCCAAGTTGGTCGCTCAGGATGTTGCCGGAGACAAGATCGCCGCGGTAATACGCCAGGGACGGCCGGACAAGGGCATGCCGTCTTTTACTTTCTCTGCTGCGGGGGTGGCCGAACTGGTTGCATTTATTCACGAGCAGCAGATCGAAGCGAAGTTACACAATGGAAGCCGTCGCGGCGTCGACGTGGCGGACCTGCAGACCGGAAATGCGGCGGCAGGCAAGCAGTACTTCAACGGCGCCGGCGGTTGCGCTTCGTGCCACTCCGCGACAGGAGATTTAGCAGGCATCGCCTCCCGTTATGAGGGGTTGGATCTGGAAGAGCGAATGCTTTATCCCCGGCATGCAAAGAGCACAGTCGCTGTTACAGTCTCATCCGGTCAAACCATCAACGGTACTCTCGCGTATCGGGATGAGTTCACGATCGGCCTGCGCGATGCCGATGGAACGTACCATTCGTGGCCGGTTGGCAGCGTTCGGTACTCTGTTTCATCGCCCGCCGAAGCACACGTAGCTCTGTTTTCTAAATACACCGACGCCGACATCCACAATCTGATGGCCTACATACAAACGCTGCGATAGAAGGCGTGCATTGCAACGGATACAACTGAAAAAAGGTCCCCAATTGATATGAGACTTTTGAAGATCGCCTGGCTTGTTTCTTCAAGTGTGTGGATGGCATTGATCCTGTTTCCTTGCGGGCTCAACGCGCAGGGCGTCGATGCCTCAATGTTGCGAAACCCGCCCGCAGACAGTTGGCCCAGCTATCATGGCGATTATTCCGGAAGACGCCATAGCAAACTGGCGCAAATCACGCGCCAAAATGTTGGAAATCTTGGCCTGGCATGGGCCTTTCAGACCGGACAGGCAGCGACGCTGAAATCTTCACCGCTGCTGGTGGATGGCATTTTGTACTTCACGGTCCCGGAAAACATCTGGGCCGTGGATGCACGCTCCGGACATTTGATCTGGCATTACATCAACCCGCCCACCAAAGGGGACTACATCGGCAATCGCGGCGTGGGCATGTACAGAAACTGGCTGTACTTTCTGATTCCGGATGGACATCTGTTGTGCCTCAATGCAAAAGATGGCACGGTGCGCTGGAAAGTGGAGGTCGCCGATGTCAACAAAGGGTACTGGACAACCATGGCCCCGCTGGTAGTTGGCGATCATGTGATTGTGGGCGTGTCAGGGGACTTCGATAATTTGCCCGGCTATCTGCGGTCGATTGACCCTGAGACGGGCAAGACACAATGGCAATGGGACAGTACACCGCCAGCCGGAACACCCAATACCGCCACCGGCGGCATGACATGGATGACAGGGACCTACGATCCGAAATTGAATCTGATCTATTGGGGAACAGGCAATCCGACGCCGGTATTGAACGGCTCTACGCGGCCGGGAAACAACCTGTATACCTGCAGCATTGTCGCCATCGATCCGGATACGGGAAAGCTTGCCTGGGCCTTTCAGGTGTCGCCGCACGATACCCACGACTGGGATGCCGTGGAGATACCAGTACTGGTTGACGGCGAGTTTCACGGGCAACCGCGCAAGATGTTGATGCAGGCTTCTCGCAACGGATACTTTGCGGTTGTGGACCGCACCGACGGGAAAGACCTGCTCAGCGTTCCCTATGGCCCGGTGAACTGGTCGTTGGGAATCGACAAGCAAGGCCATCCAATTCCAAATCCTAAGAAAGAGCCTGCGCCAGACGGTCGATTGATTGCCCCGGATGAAGGCGGCCTGACGAACTATCGATCGCCCAGCTTCGATCCGCAGACGGGATTATTTATTGTCGACGCTCATCCGAGCTACAGCCTCTATTTTGCGAAACCCGCGGACGGCAATTATGGCTGGGCCGGCGCGGACTACGGCTTGTGGGGCAAAGGAGTGATTGAGGCAATCGACTACAAGACCGGAAAAATTCGCTGGAGCCATCCAGTCGGTCGAAACGGCGACGGTGCGGGCATATTGACGACCGATGCGGGCGTTACGTTTACCGGCGATGGATACGGAAACATGCTGGGGCTGGATACAAGGACTGGAAAAACGCTGTGGCACGCGGGCATGGGCGCGCCGATGCAGACCTCACCGATTACGTACGAACTGGATGGACGGCAGTATGTTGTGACAGGAAGCGGCTCGGTGTTGTTTGCATGGACACTGCCGATTGGCTCGACCCCAAAAAGCACTGCCGGGAAGAAGCCGTCGCGCAACTGAACCTGGGTGATCGTAAGCATTCTGCCAGCGAGATCGAGCGCTACGCCTTCTTCAACACGGGACGAACCGTCTCAAGAATGCCGCGCAGAATAGCGGTTGGCGTGGGCGGGCAACCGTTGACGGTCGTGTTCACGGGAAGAATGTTGGCCACGCCGCCGCGACTCGCATAGCTGGTGCCAAAGATGCCGCCGCAAGCCCCGCAATCTCCAATTGCCATCACCAGCTTCGGCGCTGGAATCGCGTCGTAGGTACGCCGCAAGGCATCTTCCATATTCACCGAGACTGGACCGGTAACCAGCAACAGGTCGGCATGGCGGGGACTGGCGACAAAGTGGATGCCTGCGCCTTCCAGGTTGTAATACGGATTGTGCAGCGCCTGGATTTCCAGCTCGCAGCCATTGCACGAACCGGCGTCGACATGACGGATGCAGAGCGCGCGACCAAGCACCGCCAGCAATTGCGACTGCAGATGATCCCGCTCCGGCAAAGGAGCTTGCAAGCCAGGTTGCAGGACTGGCAGTTGTTCCGTCAACAGGCCGGTCTTCCACATGCGCGATAGCGTGTTCCACATAAATTCTTATCCGTCTTGTCCGCTATAGGACAGGTTGAAGGATTTGTTGATGAGCGGAAAATCCGGCACGATGTCGCCGATGACGGCGTATTCAATCAGCGGCCAGTTCTGCCAGGAAGAATCGTGCGCATGGCAGCGGCGGATGGAACCATGCGGACCGGTTTCCAAGGAAATCAGCACAGGTCCGCGCCAGGACTCAATGATGCCCAGCCCGAGTTGATACGGCACGACATCGGGAACAAGAGCATGAATCGGCCCTGCGGGAAGTTGCCGCAGCAAAGCGCGGCAGAAGCGCAGCGATTCGTAGACCTCGTCAAAACGCACTTGCACTCGCGCGGCGACATCGCCGGTGGATTGAAGGATGCATTTGGTGGCAATCCGGTCGTAGGGCGGCCACGGATGGTCAACTCGCAAATCGCTGGCGATGCCGGAGGCGCGCGCAACCAGACCCATCGCGCCCAGTTTCCCGGCAATAGACTGCTCCAACCGTCCCGTTCCGCGAAAGCGGTCCTGCAGTCCTGCATGCTCGTCATAGATAGAGCGCAGGTTGGCGACGGATGTCTCCAATTCAGAGTAGAGATTGAGAAGAAGCGAGGGTGCCCGCGCGGGAAAATCGACAGCCACGCCGCCGGGAATCGCGTAGTCAAGCAAGTATCTTGCTCCGAAGGCGATCGAGTTGATGCGGAGCAGGTCTTCTTTGAGACGCGAGAAATGCGTCAGTCCAAACGCAAAGCCGGCGTCGTTGCCCAGCGCGCCCAGATCGCCGAGATGATTGGCCAGACGCTCGTGTTCCAGAGCCAGAGCGCGCAGCAGCGTGGCGCGGGGAGGACAAATCGTGCCGGCAAGGGATTCCAGCGCAGCGCAATAGGCCCACGAGAAAGCAACGGCAGAATCTCCGGAAATACGAGCGGCCAAGCGATGACCGGAAGACTGCGGCATCGTCTCGAAGAGTTTGGCGACTCCCTTGTGGGTGTAGCCGAGTCGCGCCTCCAGCCGCAACATTTTCTCGCCTACGACGGAGAAACGGAAATGCCCCGGCTCGATGGTACCCGCGTGGACTGGGCCGACGGCGATCTCATGCACGCCACTTCCCTCCACGGTCACAAACGGATAGGGTGCGGAGACGTTGGGATGTTGCCGGCTTCCATCCACATCACGGCACAGCGGAAACAGCGTCTCCGGCCAGCCGCCATGACGCAGCCAGCCACGCGTATCCGCTTCGTTGCCGGGACCCTCCTCCGCTGCAATGCCGAGCAGATCGTGGATGGCGCGCTGCATTCGTTGAGCGACAGGAAAGATGGCCGCAAGGCTGGGATACGCAGGGCCAACCATCGCTTCCATCGCATGTTCGACCATAAGCACGCCTTCCCGCCCAAGATAAGCGGCATAGATGCGGAAGTGTCCGTCACGATCGCGGTCGTCCGCGCCCCACAGCGTCAGCAGGCGCGCACCCGATTCGCGCAGCGTCTCGGCGCAATTCAGCCACTGTTCGCGGTCGGCGCAAATACGGGTGGCCGACAGGTTGGCGGGTAGTGGAAGACGCGGGTGTTCCAGAAATGCCGATGGCTGAAGGGTCATCCGATCAACCTCGCGGCGGCGCGATACCACTCGGCCAGCATGGGGGGAATATAAACACCCAAAGCCAGCACCATTGCAAGATGAATGAATACGGGCACCAGGGCCGGTGGGTGCGATAGCGGAGGCGCATCGCTTTCTCCGAAGACCATCGGCTGAACTTTGCGGAAGATGGCGCCGAATGCGACCCCGAGCGCGATCAGAAGGAATGGCGTCGTCCACGGATGCTCCCGCATGGCAGTGGTCAAGATGAGAAACTCGCTGGCAAAGACGCCGAACGGCGGCATCCCAAGAATGGCGAGCGATCCAAGCATCAAACCCCACCCTACAGTTGGGCTGATGCCGACCAGGCCGCGAATTCCATCCATCTGCTGTGTGTGCGCGGTCTGCGAAGCGTGTCCAGCGGTAAAGAAGATCGAAGATTTGGTGAGCGAGTGGACGGTCATATGCAAGAGTGCCGCAAAGTTTGCGATGGGGCCGCCAATACCAAATGCAAACGTGATGATGCCCATATGTTCAATGGACGAATAGGCGAAGAGACGCTTGATATCCCGCTGCCGCCACAGAAAGAACGCGCCCAGTACAGCCGAGAGCAGCCCAAAACCCATCAGCATCCGGCCGGGAAGATACGAGCCGATCGAGCCTTCGACCAGTACTTTGCAGCGAATGACCGCATAGAGCGCGACATTCAACAACAGGCCGGAGAGCACGGCCGACACCGGCGTTGGACCTTCGGCATGGGCATCGGGCAGCCAGTTATGGAGCGGGGCCAAACCTACTTTCGTCCCGTATCCAACCAGAAGAAAGACAAATGCGAGGCCTAAGACTCGGGGTTCGAGTTGGCCCTTTACTGCATTCAGATGGGTCCACAACAATGCCGTCATGCCTTGGCGGCCCAGAACGTGCTCGGCCGCAAAATACAGCAGGATGGTGCCGAACAGCGCCTGCGCAATACCGACGCCGCAGAGGATGAAATACTTCCACGCTGCCTCCAGGCTGGCACGGGTACGGTAGAGCGATACCAGCAACACGGTGGAGAGCGTGGCCGCCTCCATGGCCACCCACAGCAGTCCCATATTGTTGGTCAGCAGCGCCAGAAACATTGCCGCCATAAATAGCTGATACATGCTGTGATAGAGGCGCAGGCGTTGCGTGCCAAGACGGCCTCGTTGCTGCTCAATGCGCATGTAAGGCCGCGAGAAGAGTGCGGTTGTGAATCCAACAAAGGCCGTGAGCGCGACCAGAAATACGTTGAAGGAATCGACGAAGAACTGCTCCTGCAAGGCGAGGAGCGATCCGTGCCGCAGGACACGCAGAACAAGAAATACGACGGCGACCAACGTGGCGAAACTCATCCCGGCATTCAGTTCAGCGGCAAAACGACGAGCTCCGAACAGGGCCAGAAGGAGTGCTCCGAGCAGCGGCAAGCCGAGAACGATCAGTATGTCCAATTCATTCCTCCTTCAGCGCTTCCAGATGACTGAGATCGAGGCTGTCGAACTGCTCTCGAATCTGGAAGAAAAATATTCCAAGGATGAAAAATCCAACCAGAAGATCGAGGGCGATTCCCAGCTCGATCACCATAGGCATTCCGTAGGTCGCGCTGGTGGCCGCAAAGAACAGGCCATTCTCCATCGCCAGAAATCCAATGACCTGGGTGACGGCTTTGCGGCGGGTAATCATCATGAGAAAGGCGAGGAAGATGACGGCGAGCGCGATGCCAATCGTGTTCCGGGTGATGGTCGTGGCCATTCTGCTGATGGGTTGGGCAAGCCCGAAGGCAAAGATGACGAGCACCAGCCCCACCAACATGGTGGTGGGAATATTGACCAGCAGCTCACTGTCCCATTGCGCGCCCAGACGCTGAATCAGGCGATGGAGGATCCACGGCAGAGCGATCACTTTCAACATCAGGGTGAGCCCCGCGGAGTAATACATCTCCTTCTGGCCGGAACTGTATGCCACCAGGCAAGTGGAGGTGAACAGCACCAACCCCTGCCAGGCGAAGAGGGTGATCAGCCGTTGCGTGCGCCGGCGCGAGAGCATGGCGAAGGAAATCAACAGCAGGATGCTGGCCAGCAGGTTGAGCGACGGGACAATCCAATGATTCGAATGCGGCATAATCAGGACCCCAGCAAAAGGTGGACGAGCAGGCCCAGCACAGCAAGCAGAAATGCCGTTGCCAGATATTCCGGAGCGCGAAAGATGCGCAGCTTGGCCGACAACGATTCAATCAGCGCCAAGGCCGCACCGAAGACGACGAGTTTTGCGATCAATGCGGCGGCGGCCAGCAGCAACGCCCATCCGCCATCGGCCCCGTGGGTGGCAATGCCCCAGGGCAAGAAGAGCGCAAAGCCAATGCAGGCATAGTTGAACAGCTTCAGGCTAGATGCCCACTCGATCAGGGCCAGATGGCGCGCCGAGTATTCCAGCACCATCGCCTCGTGGATCATGGTGAGCTCCAGATGCGTGGAGGGATTGTCGATCGGGATGCGGGCATTTTCCGCGAGCAACACCATGACAAACGCGACCCCCGCGAAGGTAAGACTGGGATTGATGGAAAGCGGCCCGGCGGAATATGCCTCGACTACACTGGGCAGCGCAGTGCTACCGGAGAGCAGGAAAGCATTGAATAGAACCATCAGCAGGGCCGGTTCGGCCAGGAAGCCCACCATCATCTCCCGGCGCGCTCCCATGGTGCCGAAGGCGGTGCCAGTATCCATGGCGGCCAGCGACTGGAAAACGCGCGCCGTGGCGAAGATCCCAATCAACGCGATGGCATCCGCCACCCGCGCGAAAGGCAAGTCGGTGGCGATGGATGGAATGATGGCTGCGGCCAGAACCATGCTTCCAAACAGAACGTACGGCGTGATACGAAACAGCGGCGTGGCATTGGCAGCCAGCGCAACATCTTTTTGGAAAAGCTTGCGCATCATTCGATAGGGTTGCACCAGCGGCGGCGCGGTGCGGCTTTGCAGCCAAGCCCGGCATTGCGCGATCCAGCCCACAAACAGCGGTGCCAGCGCGATGGCCAGCAGCACTTCGCCGAATTGGCGCACCATGGTGATGGCGCTCATAGGACACCCACGAGCAAGGCAAGCAGCGTGAGAAAGCTGTAGAGCAGATAGATGGCCAGCCGCCCTCCCTGCAGGACGCCAATTGCATCCGACAGGCGCTGTACCGCGCGTTCAATCGGCAGATACGCCATCCGCCACAAACGATCCTCAACGTGGATGCGATAGTGCGGAGCGCTGTCGGAGGGAGACGGCAACTCGCGCTCCATATCGAACGCGGTGCCAAAGATATGCCGGATCGGCTGCCCGAAGCCTTCAGCGGTATCCTGCATCCGCGAAGTCTGCCAGGGATAGCCGCAGTCCCATGGAACCGTGCGGCGGAAGCGCCCGTGAGCCAGCCCACGCACCACCACAAATGTGATGCCCACCACGCAGATGATGCCAGCCAGCAGGAGCAGGCCGCTATAAGAAGCCTGTTTGGCAGTGATCGGCGCGACCCACCAGAGTTGGGAGCTGAAGTTCACCGTCTGACCCAGCAGCAGGCCGGTGACTGCACCCGCCGCCCGCAAGGCAATCTGCGGCAGCACGCCGATCGCGATGCATCCCAATGCCAACCAGGCGAGCCCGATCCTCTCCAGCCAATTGGCGTCATGGGCGTCTTCCAGCGCAGGTTCCCGCGGTTGTCCAAGGAAGATGATCCCGTAAAACTTCACCATCACATAGGCCGCCAGCGCCACGGTAAGCGCCAGGACGGCCGCGCCCAGCGGCACCAGCATATTGATGAAGGCATGAGGAATTTGCGGGGTGAACAGAAACGCCTGCAACAGCAGCCACTCAGAAACAAAGCCATTGAGCGGCGGCAGACCGGCAATCGCCAGCGTGCCCACCAGGGCCATGGTCGCCACCCAGGGCATAGTGTGGGCCAGGCCACCAAGCGCCCCAAGGCTTCTGCGTTTGGTTGCATGCAGGACATTGCCCGTAGCAAGAAAGAGCAGGCTCTTGAAAAACGCGTGGTTCAGGGAATGCAGCAAGGCCGCGCTGAGCGCGAGTGCCGCGAACAAGGGAAGATGACACGCGTCAAACAGGATGGCCAATCCAATCCCGGTAAAGATAAGGCCGATGTTTTCAATCGAGGAGTAGGCCAGCAGTCGCTTCATGTCCGTTTTCACGCCGGCAAAGATGGCGCCGTATATGGCGGAGAAAAGGCCAAGAGCCAGCACCAGAACTCCCCATTGCCAGAATTGGACGTGCAACAGGTCGAAGGTGATGCGTAACATGCCGTACACAGCGGTCTTCAGCATCAGACCGCTCATCATGGCCGAAACCGGCGAGGGCGCGGCGGGGTGAGCTTCCGGCAGCCATCCATGCAGCGGAACCAGTCCCGCCTTGGCTCCAAAGCCCAGCAGCGCCAGCAGAAATGCCACGGTCGCCCAGAGCGGTGTCAGCGGAGCGCCCCGCATCGCGTCAAATGTAAATTGCCACCTTCCGCCTTGCAGCACGCCAAAGCTGAGCAGCAGACAGAGGGCCCCAAGGTGCGCCATCAACAGATAGAGAAACCCGGCGCGCCGGATCTCCGGAAGCCGATGCTGCGAGACCACCAGAAAATAGGAACTGAGCGCCATCAACTCCCACGCCACCATGAAAAAATACGCGTCATCGGCCAGTACGACCAGGGCCATGCTGGCAAGAAAGATGTGATAGTGGAGGCCCAGCAGTCCAGGCGCGGTGCCTTCTCCAGAGCGAAAATACCCGGCGGCGAAAATCGAAATGCCGGCCCCGGCCAGGCCCATCAACAACAAAAAGAAACCGGACAACGCATCCAGGCGAACATGAAAAGGCAGACTCGGCAGACCGAGCGGTAGCACCATCGCTTGCGGCGCATGGCCTGCCAGAAGGGCCACTGTTCCCAGCAGCGCGACACCCAGTCCGATTACGGCTCCGGCAGGAAAAAGTCCGCGCGCGACGAACCGCAAACTATGCGGCCGCAGCAGTCCGATCGCCCCCAGAAACAGCCATCCGAGCACCAGCAGCAGCATCCAGGGCAGGTCATGCCTCTGGAGAAGCAGAATGTCACGGGCGACCCAGGCTGCGTGGCTCACCGCAGGCCCCGCAGCAGGGTTGAGTATGGCAAATCATCGCTATTATATTCATATATATTCATATTTAAAACGATATGCGTCCTTGGACTTGGCCGCAGGTTACAACTGGCGAAGCATGTTGCGGACCCCCACCAGTTGCCGATTGAAAATCTTCTTGGCCGTATCCAGCAGGGTGAAAATCTCGGGATCGCTGATCGAATAAAAAACGTTCAGCCCCTCTTTACGCGTATTCACCAGACTGCGGCTGCGCAAAATTGCAAGCTGCTGCGAGAGACTGCTTTGCTCCACTTCCAACCTGGCACCCAGCGCGTTCACACCGACTTCACCGTTGCGCAATTCGTCCAGGATACGAATGCGTAAAGGGTGGGCGAGCGCCTTAAAGAACTCTGCCTTGAATTGGGCCAGCTCCGACATGGTTATATTCTAATAGAACAATATAACGATGTACAGTTAAGACTGAGCCTCCCTGCACACAGCAAGGCAGCACGTATGCGCCAGCGTGGGTCGGAATCGTGCCTTGACCGGAGTTGTTTGGTGGCCGGCGAGTCGATTCGAACCACACGCGGCTAATAAATCAGCTTGAGCGAGAACTGGATCTGGCGTGAGGTACCGGCTGTCTTGCCGATTTCTCCAAAGCCGGAACCCGAGAGTACGTTCGCCGGCAGTCCCATGTTAACGATGTTGAAGAGGTTGAAGAACTCAGCGCGGAATTGCATATCCACGAGTTCGATTCCGCTCTTGCGGTGTCCGAAAGACGTGTCCTTGATGAACGCGAAGTCGAAGTCATAGAAAGCGGGGCCGCGAAAAGTGTTGCGCCCCAGCGTGCCGAAGCGACCCTGGTTTGGCCCTGTGCCGCCGGGCAAGTGAATGGGGATCGAGAAGAAGTCCTTGGCGTTGTTGGCGCCATGACCAAAGTAGTCCTCGCGGACCTTGCGCGCGGTGGAGAGATGCGGCGTTGCAATCTGGTCGGGGCGATCGACGCCACCCGATCCGTAGCCGGTCTGCTGCACGCCGGAGTACACGGTGAAAGGCAGGCCGGAACTGAGGCTGGAGATACTCAGCATCTCCCATCCATCGGTAATTTTTCTGCTGATGGGATGCAGAAAGCCGACATCTTGCAGGTGCAGATCCTGCGCCAGGCTAAGGCTGAAGGCATTGGTTACATCGAACGTCGACGGACCTTTTTCAGGATGCGTATCGTAGGGATTCTGCGAAAAGCCGGAGGTCACGGCTCCGGTTGCTCCAGTACCCCCAATGACCTCACTTGTATCGTCGATGGACTTGCTCCATGTGTAACCAGCCTGGATACCTGGACCGCCGTGACCTACGGTCCCTGCAATAGAAGTTTGCAGGGCATGATACGTCGAGTGCGCATCCGCGACGATGACATTTTCCACGCCAAAACCACCGATGACATTGCCCGCGCTATCAAACTGCGTGTGGGGCGCAAAGCCAGGGTAGGCGCCAGAGTAGGCGTTGGGGAAACTATAGCGCGGCAGCCTTTCAGCCGCCGTGCCCACATAGTTGGCGTCTGCGGTCAGGTTGCCGAATTTGCGTTCCAGCCCGGCTGTCCATGTGAACAATGTGGCGTTTCCGAAAGAGGGATCGATGCCGTTTAGATTGAGCGCGCTGACGACGTGGCTTGGCGTGAGCGCAGCCATGTCCTTTTCATAGCGATCTACGTCCATCACGGTATTGGGCGCGATAGCTGTGGATGTGCCTGCCGCGAACAAAACCTGGCCACTCGGCGTGTAGACGTTGGGCAACTGCGATGGAGTGATCTGAAACCCGTAATGGATCGGCGCGCCCGAGGCGGCAACCAGGCGCGGATAAACCACAAAGGGAGTGGTGCCCGTGAGAAAGTTATCCTGCCACAGATTGGGTGGAATAACGGTAATCCCACCGCCGGCGTGCGCTTGTAGGTTGCCTGTAACTTCCCAGGCGGCTTGCACGCGCGGTCCAAAGCCATTCCAGTTGGTGCGGTAGCCCGGCTGCGGGTTGACAACGTACTCCTGAGTTCCGTTCAGATTCTGAAAGCCAGCGGTCCGATGGGCCCGCTCACTAATCGGCGTGTAAAATTCCCAGCGCAGGCCGTAGTCGAGGGTAAAGCGAGGGGTCACCTTCCAGGTGTCCTGAAGCCAGATGTTGAAATTATTGCGGCTGATGGCGGCTGGACCAATATGCTGGCCGCCGGAGAAGGGTGGAGACGCGATGGCCACGGTGTACACGAACGAGCTGCCGGAGAGAAAGCTCGAGAGCGTGTCGGGCAGCGGGTCGCCGGGCTGGATGTTGTGCAGACCGCTCCGGGAAGGGATCGCCTCAGTGGCATACGCCGTTCCTCCGCCGAAGTCGTATTCGCCGTTGGGACTGACTCCATAGTAGGTGGTATCGCGATTGAGGCGAGCTTCAACGCCGGCTTGGACGATGTGTCGCGAAGTAGTGAGAGCCATGGTCTGACGACCCTGAAAGAGATTGCCGTAGGCCTGCATCACGGAACCGCCCGCGGCGTTGAATGCTTCGAAGAGACCGTCATTGAACTTGACCGCTGGGTCCGTATAGTCGGTGGTAGGGAATCCCGGCGTGGTGCGAATAATGTTGATGAGCGATTCAAGTACGAGGCGCGGCGACTGGGTTCGTGTGTATGTACCCACTACGTTGCGCTGGCGGTCAACGTACTGAATACCAAAGGAGGGATCAATGGCTGTCTGGTCTGGATTGGTGGTAGGGCCCGTCAGGTTGTCGAGACTGAAGCGCGCAAAGAACTGGTCCTTCGGCGAGAAGGCATGGTCAATGCGCAACGAGAACTGGTCGGCATTGGTGACAACCTTGGATGCTGTGGCGTAGGTGCGGTCCTTATACGCGCCTGAGAGGAGGTTGGGCAGTGGATAGCGAGCCAGGATGGCTGCGATCCCGGGATTGACAGGCACAGTCAGCGTGTCCGTCGAGCCGTCGGGATAGGTAACGGTATCGACGCCGGTGCGTTCGAGGGCGGTAGGCACGGGCATCACCTGCGTGGTACCCAGCACCTGGCGAAAGCCCTGGTACTCTCCAAAATAGAAGGTCCGCTGGCGACCGTCATAGACGTGCGGCAGGTAGACCGGGCCGCCGTTGGTGAAACCAAACTCATTGCGGCGGAAAGGCGGAATGCGACCCGGATATGCCGGTGTGGCATGGTCGAAGTAGTTACGTGCGTCAAAAGCAGAGTTGCGCACAAACTCGAAGACAGAACCGTGAAAGCCGCTGGCTCCGGAGCGGGTGATGATGTTGGTGAATCCCGACGCACCGTGGCCGATCGCGGCGGGCATCCAGCCGGAGCTTGATTGTATCTCGTCAACAGCATCCACGTTGAAGTTGGTGAAAGTGGCTCCACCCATCTCGGGATCGCTGATGTCGGCGCCGTCCATGGCAAAGGTCGCCTCAACCCCGCGCTGGCCGTTGATGGCAAACTGAGCCGTGAAGTTGGTGGCTCCGTTGGTGTCGGTCATGGTTCCTGCGGCGAGCAGCAGCAGCGAACTGAAGTCGCGCTTGTTAAGCGGCAGCGAACTGACGGACTGACCGGACAGATCCACGCCACCGGTTGCGGTCTGACCATCGAGGTCGGCCACAGTCAGTTCGCCCTGGCTGGAGAGAGTGAGCGCAACCGCAGTAGCCGCCGCAGCCAGGTCAATCGGCTGGGTATCATTGAACTTGCGGCCATTCAATTCAACCGAAAGCCGGTATTGCCCGGCGGGCAGAACTGGCAGCCGGAACCGGCCATCTGCGCCTGTGACCGCTTCGGCCTTGGCTGTGGTGGAAGCAAGCCGTACCTTGGCGGCGGAAATGGGCGCGCCACTGGGGTTGCGCAAGACTCCTTGCCAGACGGACTGAACCGCCATTTCCGCCCATGTTCCTATTGTTGAGAGAATCGGTACCGAAAGCAACAGAACAATGAAGCCCTTTACAGTGCACTTCACCTTTGAAGCGCATTGCCTGCGTCCGTTTCCAAGATGACTTTCACGAGATTTTTCCTTCAATTCTGAACCTGGGATTTCCGTCAACAACTCCGCTTGTCGATTCCGTCTAGTCGACAACTAGGAGTGTAATATGGATCGCATCTCGTCAGTATAAGCATGCGCTTATTCTTTCTATTGATCAGATGATCAGAGACTTTTCTTAAACTTCAGAAGCCACACATTTGGCAGGCACGCCTCGATCTCGTTCCACCCATTGGCTCCGCTCCGCACCGCCGTTATTGGGCCGGTTCCAGAAATTCGGACAGCGGGGTGATCAAAAGGATCTCCGCCAACAAATATTCCCGCGTCCGCTCCGCCCGCGGATCGCGCAAATCTGCAGAGTGCTTCAGGGGACTGTCCATCTCCCCATCTCACTCTGACAATCATTGCACGCACATAGCAATTACGATGCGTTTGTACTGTCGGAACCACTAGGCAATTGCTGATCTGAACTAGTCCCATCTTCCTGAAGAAGAGCTATATCGTAGTGGCGAGTTGATTACGCGCAGTGTTGAGTGCTTCCGGACCGCAGTCCCAAAGGGACACAGAAGCTCCAGAGGCCAGAAGGCGGATGGCGATGGAGAGACCTATGCCTTGCGCTCCTCCAGTATGACGGCATGACGGTGATTGCGATCTATCTGGTTCATTTTTCCTCGATGAACTATCGCTTTCTTTCGGAATTTGCTTCCCCCCAGCAGCTGCGAGGGTTGTGGAACTCTGGATGCGCGAGAAGAATTCGGGGATCCCGGGCGTCTGGGCTTATATACGGAAGAGTGCTCCTGCTAGCGAACCATCCGCTGCTTTGGTGTTGCCCCAAGCGGTGGTGATATAGATGTCGGAGTAGTCCTCACCACCAAACGTAAGGCTCGAAGCTTTGCGCGCCGGGAGCATGATTTTCTTGTCAATCTTGCCGTCGGCCAGGAGACGAACAACGCAGGTTCCGTCCCAGAGGGCTGACCATAGATGGCCCGCGGTGTCGAGGGTGGCTCCATCAGGGAGGCCATCCGCTTCGCTGAAACGGGCAAAAACACGCTGGTTGGAAAGCGCGCCGTCTTCGACGTTGTAGTCGAAAAGATAGATTTTATGAGCAAAAGAATCGGTGTAGTAAAGACCTTTGTGATCGAGGGTGAAAGCCATGCCGTTCGAACAGCCAATGCCTTCGAGCAGTAGATGGAGCGAACCATCGAGATCGAGCCGGTAAAGTCTTCCCTTGCTCTCGTCACTCGACATGGTGCCGCAGAAAATGCGGCCGCGAGGATCAGCGATCACGTCATTGAAACGCGTGACCCGCTCGGCTGCCCAGCCTGCAAAACCACACCTCACCGACTTCGTAGAACCTGTGGTTCGCGTAGCGCTCACCAAACTCCGGTTTGCGGCGCGATGCCTACGGCGTAGCGTAGACCTCGCTCTTCCAACCCATCGCGAAACTCCGTTGCCTCGCCGTATGCCGCATCGCCATGCACAATCCGATCCGGCAAGCCCCAACCTCAGGCACCCATACTCTGTCGCCGCAATCTTAGTTCAACAGATGCACGACACAGCGCTCACGGCCCTTAAGAGCAGCCGCTGGTCGAGCCGCATTCCACACATTTGTAACAGCTACCGTTACGAATCATGATGGCGCCGCAGGTATGGCAGGTGGGCGCGTCCCCCATATCGACAAAACCACGCATGGCATCGGCGGCATGAACCAGGCCACGATCTTCCATGCGCAAACTGGTTTGGGTCTGACCATGGCTAGCATGAATGTCAGGCAAAATTCCGCCTTGGGGTGCCGTGGTAGCCCCCACACCGCGCACAGGCTGGTGCTGCTCTGGCGCGAAAGCCTTCTCGCTTTCCGCCGCAGCCGCCTGCGCGGCCAGACCGGCAAACAGCGGCAATTGTGTTCCGGAAAGGAAGCGCAACTGCAGCCAGCGGAAAATGTAATCCATGATGGACTTGGCAAAGCCGATTTCCTCGTTGCCGGTCCAACCTGACGGTTCAAAGCGCAGATGCGAAAACTTCTCGCAGAGCACCTTAAGCGGCACTCCATGCTGCAGCGACAACGAAATGGCGGTGGCAAAAGCGTCCATCAATCCGCTGACGGTCGAGCCCTCTTTCGCCATCTTGATAAAGATTTCGCCCGGCTGGCCGTTGGGATAGAGGCCCACGGTGATATAGCCTTCGTGTCCGGCAATGGAGAATTTATGCGTCAGCGAAGGCCGCTCTTCCGGCAGGCGATGGCGCACAGTACGCGGCGGCGCGTTGGGATCCTGCTGGGTAAGGACCAGTTCCGAAGTGTTCTGCATGGTGGCGCGCGCCAGCGTTTCCAGACTGGATGCGGGCAGTTGCACCCTTTCAGTTGGATGGGTGGCGAGTTGTGCCACGAGCGATTCGACGGCGATAGAATCTATCGGCAGCGAAGCAATGGATTGCAGCAACTTCTCAGCAACGGCGTCCAGCGCGGAATTTCCTCCGCTGGCGATCGAGTCCGTTACGTTCAGCGGCTGGGTGCCTTTCGAGCCATCGCGATACACGGCGACAGCCTTCAACCCCTGACGCCACGACTCGATGTACGCCTCCGCAATATCTTCGACAGTGGCATTGTTGGGCAAGTTCACCGTTTTCGAGATGGCGCCGGAGATAAACGGCTGCGTAGCCGCCATCATGCGAACATGACCCATGTAATGAATGCTGCGCGTACCTTTCGATGCCTTGAAGCTGCAGTCGAAGACCGGCAGGTGCTCCGGCTTCAATCCCGGCGCACCTTCGATGGTGCCCGTCGCATCAATGTAGCTGACAATGGCGTTGACATCTTCGTTGTTGTATCCCAGTTTGAACAGCGCCGCGGGGACAGTGTTGTTCACAATTTTAATCATGCCGCCGCCAACCAGCTTCTTGTACTTGACCAGCGCCAGATCAGGCTCAACCCCGGTGGTATCGCAGTCCATCATAAAGCCGATGGTCCCGGTGGGAGCCAAAACGGTGACTTGCGAATTGCGATAGCCAAATTTTTCGCCGTAGGCCAGAGCCTTGTCCCAGCAGTCGCGGCTGGCGTCGATCAGCTCATTCAACTGGGGAACGCTAAACGGTTCCGAGCCTCTGTGGGAGCGGCCAATCTTGTTGACCTCCGCGCGATGCATGCGGATAACGTCAAGAAACGGCTCGCGATTCACATAGAAACCCGGGCAGGCCCCTCCCTGGCGTTCAATCGATTGTGTCAGCGGGGTCGCGGCAGGGAGCGATGCGCATTGTTCCGCCACGCGAGAGGATTGCAGATAGGCCTGGCCACACATAATGGCCGTGAGGCAGGCGGCGAAGTCGCGGCCAGCGTCAGAATCGTAGGGCAGGCCGAAGGCCATCAACAGCGCACCCAGGTTTGCGTAGCCCAATCCGAGCGGACGATAGTCATGAGAGTTGCGGCTGATCGCTTCCGTGGGGTAGCCCGAGTTATCCACCAGAATATCCATGGCCGTGATCAGGATGTCGACGGCATGGCGATAGGCAGCGATGTCAAATGTGCCTGCGGGAGTTACAAATTTCATCAAATTGAAACTGGCAAGGTTGCATGCCGAATCATCCAGAAACATGTACTCCGAGCAGGGATTGGAAGCATTGATGCGGGCCGTATTTTTCGACGTATGCCACTTGTTGATAGTGGTGTCGTATTGCATGCCGGGATCGCCGCAGTGCCAGGTATTCTCGGCGATCTTATGCATCAGGTCGCGCGCTTTGTATTTCTTGAACGGAGCGCTGTCCTTGACCGAGCGGGTCGAGAAATCATCATCGTTGATCACCGCGCGCATAAACTCATCGTTGACACGCACGGAATTGTTGGCGTTCTGAAAGAAGATGGAAGTGAAGGCTTCTGAATCCGGGCCCGATCCATCGTATCCCGCGCGCATCAGCGTCCAGGCCTTGGCTTCTTCTTTCGACTTGCACTCGATGAAGTCGACAATGTCCGGATGGTCGATATTCAGGATGACCATCTTTGCGGCGCGGCGCGTCTTACCGCCCGACTTGATAACGCCTGCGAACGCGTCAAAACCTCGCATAAAGCTCAACGGACCGCTAGCCACGCCTCCGCCGGAAAGGTTCTCCGTTGATCCGCGAATTGTGGAGAGGTTTGTGCCCGTGCCCGACCCCCACTTGAACAACATGCCTTCGGTCTTGGCCAGCGTCAGAATGGAGTCCAGCGAGTCCTTGACGGAATTGATGAAGCAGGCCGAGCACTGCGGATTGCGATAGCCGGTTGCGGAGAACTCGACCGCACAGGTATGCGGATTCCAGTGCCAGTTCTGCGCCTCGGAATCCGGTTCCAGCCGATCGCAGCCCACGTTGAACCATACCGGCGAATTGAAGGCGACCTTCTGATGCAACAGCATGTGCGCCAACTCATCATGGAAGATAACGGCGTCTTCCGGGGTGCGGAAATAACCGCCGGCGATGCCCCAATCGCGAATCGTCTCGGCAACGCGGGAAATCAACTGACGCACGCCGGTTTCGCGCTGTGGTGTATCGATCTGGCCGTGCAGATACTTGCTGGCGACGATGTTGGTTGCCGTCATCGACCAGTCTGCGGGAACTTCCACATCTTTCTGCTCGAAAATACTGTTCCCTTTCGAATCGACGATGGATGCGGTGCGGAACTCCCACTGAAGCTCATCGTACGGCGAAACATCCGGACGGCTGAAGAACCGCTCGCATTTCAGACCAGTCCCACTTCCGACTGAACTCAAGCCATTTCTGGAAATCGGGGTGGACTCAACAGCTTTGGCGGCTGCGGGGGGCGTTTGCGTTTTGGTTGTTTCGGCCATGTCGGCATCTCCTGGTACTGAATTCTGTGCTGGTTTCGGCCCTTCCGGAATCTTAGGATGCCGAACCCGCTTTTCTGTCTCAAAGCCCTGTTATTTGGCTCCACGGTTCAAATGCTGCGGGTGATGATGTTTTGGGTGTACAGCGCAAATTCCGGAAAGCAGAACTTCTGCATAACATAAAATTGGACAGATCGATTTTTCCTTATCGATCAGTCTTTGAGTTCCTAATGGCTGTATTCGACCAGTGAACCCACCAAAAGCCTGTAGAGGGAAAGTACCGCTGTCTGTAGCGTCTGTCAAGCCAATACCGCTACTAATTGTGTTATCTTTGCAATTCATTGCAACATCAACACTTGGAAGCCCTGTACATTCCGGCCCGAGAGAAAGAATTCCACGAAGGGCTCAAGCCGCAAAGGGGAAGATTCCCCAGATGGTTCAGTGTAGGATTCTGGTCGTCGCGAAGCAAGGCGTAGGAATGGTGCAGATTGGGGAATATAGGTGTGGAAGGGTGGATAACCGGGGACGAATTGACCGCCATTTGGATGGCGAGTCGCACTCACTGACCTCTATCGAGTCTCTACCGAGCGCGGCTGACTGGCTTTTTCTGCCTAGGTTTGACGCTTTTCTCGGTTGCGAGTTCCCAACCCGAGGAGCTCTGTAGTTCCATCCAGCTATCCAGCAAAGAGCGCTTGAAACGCCAGCGATTGCCCAATTTGAATGCGGGTATCACGCCTTCCGAGGCATACTTGTACAGGCTGTCGGAGCTGATGCCCAGGTACTCAGCCGCCTGGCGGATGTCCATGACCTCGCGGGCCTCCCAGGCACCACGGTTTGCCGTTGAAAGCGGCTTGGTGGGCGAGAAGGTCAGTGCGCCTCGACGCTGGTTGGCGCGGGCGCCATTTGTCGTCATTGTTGAAGAACCGGAAGGTGCGATTTTTCTGCGGACTAAGCCTGCCATAATCTCTCCGAAATCCCCACTTGAATCGGCTTCAATGCCCACATGGGACTTTGGTTATAGACCGTTTTCCTACGGAATTCAACCCATTTCTCGGCGACTTTATCGGGGATGGGGCGGAAACGATGGGGGATCTGGGAGGATATCCTAGAAAAAACGCAACTGGGTGGGGTAGTGGATCAATCCCCGCCTGCTGATTGTGTTGTAGCTGGGCCGATTCCCTTCCCCAAGCCTTTTGACCCTACGATACTACGCACGATGCAAACGCTACGGCCAACCCATGAAGGCTGGCCGTAGCATTTGAGTCTGGGACGTTGAACGAAAAATCACTTCTTGATGACCGCCTGAAGACCGCTCGCCAGTTCCAGCAGTTCATCCCCAACGATGCGGTTTTTCGCGATGGCGTCTGCCAGCGGAATGTCCGTGATTTCCCTCCCCCGAAGAACGACGATGCGACCAAATTTTCCCTTATGCGCCAAATCGATGGCGGCCGAACCGTAGCGGGTGGCGAGCATGCGATCAAACGCCGTAGGGGTTCCACCGCGCTGCGTGTGGCCCAGGTTGACGGCGCGCGTCTCGAAACCGGTACGTTTCTCAATCTCATCCGCGACATACTGACCAATGCCGAGCAGACGAGCATGACCGAATTCGTCTACCACTTTGCCGTGTGTTGCGACTTCACCGGAGGCCGGCATCTTGGCGCCTTCGGCAACCACAACGATGCTGAAAAATTTTCCGCGCGCTCGGCGCTCCTTGATGCGGGCAATCACCATTTCCAGGTCGATCGGCTTTTCCGGAACCAAAATGGCATCCGCCCCGCCGGCAATTCCGCTGTAGAGAGCGATCCAGCCGGCATCGCGGCCCATCACCTCGCACACAATCACGCGGCTATGAGCTTCGGCGGTGGTGTGGAGCCGGTCAACGGCCTCGGTGGCAATACTCACCGCGGTATCGAAGCCGAAGCAGACGTCTGTGCCGCTCAGGTCGTTGTCAATGGTCTTGGGTACGCCGACGCAAGGCACGCCTTTCTCAACCAGCGCATTGGCCACGCCCTGGGTATCGTCCCCGCCAATGGTGATCAGCGCGTCCAATTTGTTGCGCTGGATAGTTGCAATGCATTGCTCGATGCCACCCGGTTTCTTCCTGACGTTCGTGCGAGAGGTGCGCAGAATGGTCCCGCCCAGTTGCAGGATTCCAGAAACGCTCTCGATGGTCAGTGGCATGGTCTTGTCGTCCAGAACCCCCCGCCAGCCTTCCATGAAGCCAATAAAATCATCGCCGTAATGAAAAATGCCTTTGCGCACGGCTGCGCGAATCACGGCGTTCAGGCCGGGACAATCCCCGCCACCCGTCAGAATTCCTACCCGCATGATGCTTTCTCCTTGTCAACAAATCGCAGAACTTGAATCTATTTTATAGTTCAAATCGGATGAAGCTATGGCAGTTTGGCACTCTTGAGCCGTAATGCAATCTTATTCGCAAGAGAATCAGTCAGCTGGCCTACGATAGGCACCCCTACACTTTCGGAACCGATGGCGCGAATATACGGCTCACGGATGACATCCGTTTGCTCGAATACTTTTTTGCTGCGGGGACCAATGACCCAATAATGAACGGTAGCGCTCTCTCGGCGGGAACCGAAAGGACTGAATACTGCCCCCGCATGGTATGCCTCGATCTCACCTTCAAGCAGATATACCTTCCGCGAGCCGATCGGCGCTGTCGAAACAACCTCGAACTTCTTCCCATCCCCGGCCCGCAGCGTGGCAATCATCTGCGCTTGTACTTTACTCGGAATGTAGGGCCCATCGACATTGGGTGCAACTGTAAAAGTTTGGACCACAGGACGGGAAGATTGGAATTGACCTTTGCTATTGGCAGTCCCGCACCGCTTGTTCGTATGCTGCCGCCAAAGGAGTCATCGCGGCCAAAGTAACAATGAAAACCCTGAATGTATAGTTGTGCAGAAAACTTTTCATACACTTTGCATGTCCTCTCAAAGAACAACGCAAGTCATTCTGCAGTCACGATTGATTCGTATCGCCGATTTGACGTGCCCAGTACACGCCGGTTAGCAGTTAACGATGGGAGGTGGCTTCGTCCCGGTAGAAGCGATCAATTTCCTCTGCGTAACGCTGCGCCACCACGGGGCGCTTCAGCTTCATGCTGGGCGTGATCTCGCCGGAATCGAGTGTCCACTCGTCGGCAACGACAAGGATGCGTTTCAAGGTTTCGAAGCTGGCCAGCGACGCATTCACTCGATCCACCACCTGTTGATAGAGAGCCAGCACTTCCGGATGCGTCACCAGTTGTTGGCGATTGACCAACGCGATCCCCTTCTCTTTCGCCCAGCTTTCCAGCGCCGGGAAATTCGGGGAGATCAGCACTGACGCGAATTTTTTCTTGTCGCCGACAACAGCAGCGTTACCCACAAACCGATCGGCCTTCAACTGATTTTCAATCGGCTGGGGAGCAATCAGCTTGCCGCCGGAGGTTTTCAGCAGGTCTTTTTTCCGGTCGGTAATGTAGAGAAAACCATCTTCGTCGAAACGGGCCACATCTCCTGTACGAAACCATCCCTCCGCATCGAAGCTTTCGGCGGTGGCCTCCGGTTTGTTCCAATAACCTCGAAAAACAGAAGGCCCCCGCACCAGCAATTCTCCGTCCGCAGCCAGCTTGGTTTGGACGTTCGGAAGCGGCTTGCCAACGCTACCCATACGGCACGGCAAATGAGTGTTCAGGGCAACCACTGGGGAAGTCTCAGTGAGGCCGTAGCCCTCCTGAATGCGGATGCCTGCGTCCAGAAACCAACTGGCGGTGTCGAGACCCAGCGGCGCGCCTCCAGAGACGAACGTGCCAACGCGACCTCCAAAGCCCTGCTGAATTTTGCGAAATACGAGACGATTCGCCAATTTCCAGGAAGCCTTTTGCGGCGTCGCTCCAGCCAGCAGCGTGGCGCGATTCTTGCCGCCGCGTCGCAATGACCAATGCAAGATAGCAGAAGTCGCACGGGAACCCAGGGCACGCCGCACCACCTCCTGGCGAACTTTTTCGTAGACGCGTGGCACTCCGATGAATACCGTCGGGCGTACTTCGCTCATGGCCTGCTTCAACAAATCAAACGGAGAGCAATAGGCGATGGTTGCGCCGTGGCAGAGAAGAGCATAATCGACATGCCGCGCGGTGATGTGTGACAGCGGCAGATACGAAATACAGATGTCCTGACGCCCCCAGTGAAACGCAGCGGTGGAGACGTTTAGATTTGAAGCAATGTTGCCATGGGTGAGCATGACCCCCTTCGCTTCGCCGGTCGTGCCGGAGGTGTACATGATGGTGGCCAGGTCTTCCGGCTGAACATCGTAGGCGCGGCGGTCGAAGTTGCTGTCGCGCTCGAAACTGCCGCTGGCAGCGCGGTTGTCTGGCATAAAATCACCAAACCAGACGGCCTGAGTCACTTCAGGAGCGTGATCCATCAAGACGATCCGTTCGATTTTTGTCTGGTCACGCAGCGCGGCAACTTTTTCATATTGCTGCGCGCTGGACACGACCACAATGCGTGCCCCAGAGTCGGCCAGCATCGCGGCCACCTGCTGTGCGGTTAAACTGGGGTAGAGCGGGACATCGACCGCACCCAGCGCCATGACAGCAAAATCGGTGACAGCCCACTCCCAGCGATTTTCCGCGAGAATCGCCACCCGATCGCCCTTCGCGATGCCCCAGCCGGAGAGCGCGGCGGCAAATGCGCAAACGCGCTGGTAGAGTTGGCGTCCGGTGATGGGCTGCCACTTCGCTGCGGCATCCCGCCACTGCATCACCCGCTCGTCGCCGGCGCTGCAGGCACGAAAAAAAACATCATTCAGCGTCTTCAGGTCGAATGTCATCGCTGCCCTCTTGTGGCCTGTAAAGCATCGGATTCATTGCTGCGATGCCACATATAAACCTCGTTATATCAGACTTATGGATCGACTTACGCGATCGTAAATCAGACGCGAATTTTTCATTTTCCATTCGACGGCTCCATGCCTTACGGTCCGACTTCTAAGGGCGGCCCGATTTCTTTGCCGCTCTTCTTTCGTCAATCTCCCCAAAAAAGAATGATTGTATATTTATGCACAACTTTGTATTGTTATACACTGAGAAAAGCCGCGCTTTGCGTGGAGGTCGCCATGAAGAATCAACGCCACAACGCGATCCGTCAACTGCTGGGCGAGGGCCCTGTCGTTAGCCAGGACCAGTTGCGTCGCAAACTGGTGCGACGGGGATTCGATGTAACCCAGGCCACGCTATCGCGGGACATTCGCGACTTGCGGCTGTACAAGGGACCGAATGGTTATGCCGTGCCCAATGGTTCCTCGGGAGAGGACGACCTGCCCTCGCTGGACGATGTGTTTGCGGATTTCGGTCTGGCCGTCCGGCAGGCGACGAACCAACTTGTACTGCGTACGACAACAGGCAGCGCTCAGCCGGTGGCTGCTGCACTCGATCATGAACATATACCGGAAGTGCTGGGTACGATCGCTGGAGATGACACAGTCCTGATTATTTGTCAGGACCAGAAACATGCCAGCAGCTTGCGCCATCGCCTGGAGAATTTGCTCGAAGCATGACTTCCCCTCAACACCAAACCGCAGTGTTCGGCGTCAGCGGCTATGCCGGCGCAGAGCTGGCACACCTGCTGCTGCATCATCCGCGGCTGCGCGGACGCGCACCTCTGTTCTTCGGTCGGACTGAAGAAGAGAAAGGCACACGTGTCGCGCTGACAGATCTTCATCCTCAGCTTGCGGACAACAACGGCGCGTCAAATGCGACCGTGGAACCATTTCACTGGGATGCACTGGGCAAGCAAAAAGTCGACGTGGTGTTTCTGGCCACGCCGCATGAGCAGTCGCGCGCATGGGTGCCGAAACTATTGGAGCATGGAGTGCGCGTCATCGACTTGAGCGGCGCATGGCGGCTGGATGAGGAAGCCAATCGCGCAATTTACAAGCTGGAAGATCACGATCCCGCTGCAGCACAGTCTATCCAGCAAGGGGCGGTGTACGGATTGCCGGAATTGCATCGAGACGAGATTGCAAAGGCGAAGCTGGTTGCCAATCCGGGCTGCTACGCAACTTCAGTCATTCTGGCGCTGGCCCCCTTGATTCGCGAAAAGAAAATCGATCTGGAACGCGGAATTGTGTGCGATTCAAAATCGGGGGTTTCCGGAGCGGGGAAAACGCCAACCGCAAAAACGCATTTTATGCACGCGGCCGACAATCTCTCCGCGTACTCCGTATTCAACCACCGGCATACAGGCGAATTATTGGAGCAACTCGGATTGAAAGCGCAGGACATTATTTTTACGCCGCATCTATTGCCAATTCCTCGCGGGATCTTTTCGACCGTCTATGTAAATCTGGCGCAACGAACAGCGCCAGAAGAGATCGATGCGTGTTTTCGCGGCTTCTATGCGAATTCTCCGATGGTCCGGTGGTATGGGACGCGGTTGCCGGAAATTCAATATTGCGTTCGGACCAGCTATTGCGATCTCGGATTTGCACTGGCGAACGACGGGCAGAGACTGATCGTTGTCGCATGTTTGGACAATTTGCTGAAAGGCGCCGCCAGCCAGGCAGTGCAGAACATGAATCTGCTGTTCGGCTGGCCGGAGCAGGAGGGTCTCGCGTGAAATTTGTCATCAAACTCGGCGGAGCCTCGCTGGAAAACCCAGTCACGCTGCGCGGCAGCACCCAGGCGATTGTCGACCTGGTGCGCAACGGTCATCAGGTCGCAGTGGTCCACGGCGGCGGAGCGGCTCTGACGCGGACGCTGGCGCAACTTGGCAAGCAGAGCGAGTTTATAGCGGGCCTGCGAATCACCGACGCGGAAACGCGCGATGCGGCTTTGATGGTGCTCGCCGGTCGCGTCAATAAGCAATTGGTGGCAGCTATTGGCAAACATGGCCAGGCAGCCGTCGGGCTTTCTGGCGGCGACGGTTTGGTTTTTCGCGCCCGCAAGAAGCGCACCGCGCCCGACCTTGGGTTCGTAGGAGAGATCGCATCCTCCGATCCGCGTTGGCTGCTGGCGATCTGGCAGATGGGCGCGATCCCCGTCCTTTCCAGCGTTGCGCTGGGGTTCGACGGCGAATACTACAACGTCAACGCCGACGAGATGGCAGCGGCCTGCGCGATGACCTGCCATGCCGACGTGCTGGTGTTTTTGACGGATGTACCCGGAGTGCGCGGGGCGGATGGCGAAGTGATGCGCTGGCTCACGCTGAAACAAATTCCAGAACTGACGCGCACGGCCGTCGTCAGCGGTGGCATGCTGCCGAAATTGGGAGCGTGCCGCGAAGCATTGCTGGGCGGCGTGCAGCGGGTTCGGATTTTCCCCGCCGACTCCGCGGCGCTATTGCCTGATATTTGCTCAGCACGAACCCCACAAGGCACGGAGGTGATGGTGGCATGAGGCTGAACGACATTCGCACGGCGGAAGCGAAATTGCTGGTCAAGACGTATGACCGCACGCCAATCAGTTTTGTCAGCGGTGAAGGAGTCCATCTCCTGGACGAAAACGGGGTTGCATATCTTGACCTATTGAGCGGGATCGGCGTGAGCGCGCTGGGCTACGGTCATCCGGCGATTCAGGCTGCGATCGACGAGCAGAGCCGAAAACTGATGCACACCTCCAACCTCTTTTATCACCCGGGCCAGGCCGAGCTTGCCTTGCGCCTGACCGAGATGACGGGGTTGGATCGCGTATTTTTCTGCAACAGCGGCACCGAGGCATGGGAAGCTGCGTTGAAACTGGCGCGTGCTTACGCCACATTGCGCCGCGAGGAAGGTCATCGTCTGGGCACGAAAATTCTGGCGCTGGAACACAGCTTTCATGGCCGCACCATGGGCTCGGTGTCGACAACGCACAAGCTGGCCTATCGCGGGCCTTTTGAACCGTTGTTAGCGGGCATCGAGTTCGTGCGGTTCGACGACATCGCCGATCTGGAAGCGAAATTCTCGAATGAAGTTTGCGCCGTTTGTTTGGAGCCGGTACAGGGAGAAGGCGGCATCCGTCCCGTATCAAAAGAATTTTTTGCGGCGGCGCGACGCCTGACCCAACAGACCGGCGCGCTGCTGTTGGCCGATGAAATTCAAAGCGGACTTGGGCGGACTGGCGAGTGGTGTGCGTATCAGCACTATGGAATCCTACCGGATGTGACCACGTTGGCGAAGCCGCTTGGCGGCGGAATCCCGATTGGAGCCATGCTCTGCACGGAAGAAGCTGCGCGCGCGCTTTCCCCGGGCATGCATGGCACCACATTTGGCGGAGGCCCACTAGCCTGCGCGGTGGCAATCGCTGTTATCGATACGATGCGCCGCGACAACCTTCTGGATCATATCCGCAAGACAGGAAAATACTTTCTGGAACAATTGCAATCGCTGGCCGCGCATCACTCCGCCATTGTGGAAGTACGCGGCAAAGGATTGATGCTGGGGATGGAATTGTCTGACGCCGCATTAGCCAAGCATGTGGTCGCGCAAATGATGGAGCGCCACATGATCATCAATCGGACGAGCGAGACGGTGTTGCGCTTTTTGCCGCCCTTCATCATCGAGCACCAACATGTTGACCAGGCAGTACATGCACTGGATGAGATTTTGTCCAGCGCAGCAGCTGCGAATCTTTCAGCAGCAGTGCAAGGAGCCCAAGCATGACAACAAAATCTTACGCAATGAAATCAACCGCAATCGCGCAGGATACCCCCATTTCCATCCCGGCCTCAAAATTACCGAATACGCTGGCGGGACGCGACCTCTGCTCAATCCGGGATTTGAGTGCGGCGGATGTGCGACTGATTCTGGACACTGCCCACGCCGTGAAAGCGCGGCCGGAACTCTACCGCCAGGCGCTCGCAGCCAAGCAGCTGGTGATGTTTTTTGAGAAGGATTCGCTACGCACCCGGATGACGTTTGAAGCGGGCATCAACACGCTTGGCGGCTCTGCAATTTTCATCGACCAGAAAGGTTCGCGGCTGGGAGAGCGGGAAACCCTGGCCGACGTTGCCCATAATCTGGAGCGCTGGATTGACGTGATTGTGTTGCGCACCTACAGCCACGAAACCATCACGGAGATGGCGCGGTATGCAAGGGTTCCGGTGGTGAATGCGCTCAGCGATATTGAACATCCATGTCAGGCTCTGGCAGACATTTTTACGCTGGAGGAGCGTTTCGGCAATCTGCGCGGCTTGCGGCTGGCCTATGTCGGCGACGGCAACAACGTTGCCCACTCGCTGCTGCTGACAGCGGTATTGACGGGTGCCAACATCACGTTGGCCTCTCCGAAGGGTTATGAGCCGAAGGCGGAGTTCCTCGCTGCGGCGAGAGTATTAGCCGCCAGCGCTGAAAACATTCCGGCCGGTACCGTAGCCTGCGTCAATGATGCTAGCGAAGCTGTTTCTGGCGCGGACGCCATCTATACCGATCAGTGGACCAGCATGGGCCAGGAAAACGAAGCCGACCTGCGGCAGCAAATCTTTGCCTCCTACCAAGTGAACAACAAGATGATGTCGCTGGCGGCGCAGCATGCTGTATTTATGCACTGCCTGCCCGCGCGACGCGGCAACGAAGTCACGGATGAAGTGATGGACAGTACGCAGTCTGTTGTCTTCGATCAGGCGGAAAATCGGATGCATGTGCAGAAGGCAATTCTTCTTCTGCTGTTGGATGCCGCCGACGATGCCACACCGCTGACAGACCTGGCTGGCTCGCGACTCGAAGGCGTGCGACCTTTTACTCGCAAAACACATAAGCGCTCCACACAATCGTCCTTCTAACAAGATCTGAAAAGGAGTTTTACATGGCAAAGAAAGTTGTGTTGGCATATTCCGGCGGCCTGGACACTTCCATCATCATTCCCTGGCTGAATGAAAATTACGGCATGGATGTGATCGCGATGATCGCCGACGTTGGTCAGGGAGAAGATCTCGACGCCGTGAAGGCCAAGGCGTACGCTACGGGCGCGAAAAAAGCCGTCGTGCTCGATTTGCGTGAAGAGTTCTTGACGGATTATGTCTTCCCTACCGTCCGCGCGGGCGCCGTATATGAGGACAAATATCTGCTCGGTACATCGATGGCGCGACCTGTAATCGCCAAGCACCAGGTGGAGGTGGCATTGGCAGAAGGCGCCGAAGCCCTTTCCCACGGATCGACCGGAAAAGGCAACGATCAAGTGCGGTTTGAGCACGCGTACCAGGCACTCGCACCGGAGTTGACCATCATTGCGCCCTGGCGTGAGTGGGACTTGAAGTCGCGTGAAGATTGCCTGGACTACGCCGAAGCGCACGGCATCCAGGTTGCCCAGAGCCGCGAAAAAATTCATTCGCGCGATCGCAACCTGTGGCACATCAGCCATGAAGGCGGTGAGTTGGAAGATGCCGGCAATGCTCCGCTGGAGAGCACTTGGGTGTGGACGCGCTCGCCGCAAGATGCGCCCGATCGCACGGAGATAGTCGAGATTGGATTTGAGCAGGGGACTCCAGTCTCTGTAAACGGCATGCGACTCGACCCAGTGCAACTACTAGAGCTACTGAATGAAATTGCAGCGCGCAATGCTGTGGGACGCATTGACCTGGTCGAAAACCGCTTTGTCGGCATCAAGAGTCGCGGCATTTATGAAACGCCTGGCGGCACGTTGATTATGGCTGCGCATCGCGAGCTGGAGGCGATGACGCTGGAGCGCGAAGTGAAGCACTACAAACAGCAGATCGCGTTGAAATATGCCGAACTGGTCTATTTCGGACTGTGGTTTACACCGCTGCGCGAGGCCCTGGACGGTTTCGTTGCCACCACGCAGAAAAGCGTGACCGGCACGGTGAAGCTGGCACTCTATAAAGGCAACGTCAGCATTGCAGGACGCGCCAGCGAGTTCGCCCTCTATTCGCCGGAACTGTCGTCGTTCACGATGGGCGCAAGCTATGACCAGAAAGATGCTGCCGGATTTATTCGCATTCTTGGCTTGCCGGCGCGCACCCTGACCCACTTGAAGAAGCACCTGGAGACAGTGCGGTGAAAATGTGGTCGGGCAGATTTCGTGAGCCACTCGATGCTACCTTCGATGGCTGGCAACG